>JAURLT010000095.1 GCA_030831085.1 Gammaproteobacteria bacterium | reverse complement strand
GCACACTGCCGGGTGACGGCGCTGTACCTCTCGGACGTCCCCGGCGATGACCCGACCGTGCTGGCCTCGGGGCTGCTGGGCCGGGCTGTGGTCGCGGATCCCTTGCCCGCCGACCTGCCGCCAAAGTTGGCCACCTGGCTGGAGGCCGTCGACCTGTCCCCGGGGCACTCACCACCGACCAGACTGGCCTGCATCGGCAGCGTCGCAACGGCCGTGGCTGCAGTGGGCGAGGCAGGCGCGGCCCTGGGTCTGCCGCCCCCCGGGCGGGTCTGCCTGGAGGGCCCCGTCGAGGGCGCGCTGGCCGCGCTGCGAGGCTGCCTCGAGCGGCCGGCGACCAGCTGGTTCGTTGCAGGGGGTGAGACGACGATCCGTTTGCCTCCCCGCCCCGGTCAGGGCGGTCGCAACCAGCACCTCGCCCTGCTGGCTGCTCACTGGCTGGAGCAGAGGGGCGAGGGCGCCCTGCTGGCACTGGCCACGGACGGTCGCGACGGGCCGGGCCATGCGGCCGGTGCCCTCGTGGACTCGACCACACTGGGCCGGGGCAGGGCCGCCGGCTTCGATCCCGCTCACAGCCTGGCCTCTGCTTCAAGCGGTAGCTTGCTGGCCGCAACCGGGGACCTGCTGGTCACTGGGCCCACTGGAACGAACGTCGGCGATCTCGTCATAGGTAAAATCAACCCATGACCCTGCGAGCGCTGATCATCGACGACGATCCGGAGTTCAGGCGCCTGCTGACCATGCACCTGGAGGTCGGCTTCGAGTCTCCCTCGGTCACGACGGTGGTGCCTGACGATCGTGCCCGCAGCCTGCTCGAGCGCGCCTCGGCGGATTTCGACGTGATCCTGCTGGGCGATCGCACCGGGGCGGTGGAACCCGAAGAATGGATCAATGGCATTGATGCCCTGGACACCTCACCCCCGCTGGTTTTCTTCGGCGCTGCAGGCAAGCCCGGTGCGCGGGAGCCCGGGCTGGTACTGTGGCGGCTCAAGCGCGAGCGCTTCGGGCACCGCGCGCTGGTGGCGGCCGTGGACGCAGCCTGCAGGTCCTGGCGTGAGCGGCAGGTCGCGGGGTCCGATCCCACCATCGGCACCGAGGCGCTGGACCAAGACTGTCGCTTCGGTGGACTGGTCATTCGCGGGTATCGGGCCATCGCCACGCTGGCCGAGCGGGCGGACTCCGCGGTCTATCTGGCCGAGGATCGCACCACCTCACGCAGGGTCGTGCTGAAGGTGCTGCGCGAAATGCGTCACGAGGCGGAGGCCGGGGGACCCACCTTCGATCGCTTCCTGCGCGAGTACGAAATTGCCCATGGCCTTGATCATCCCGAGGTGGTGAAGATCCACGATTTCGGGGTGGCCGATGACTATGCCTACATCGTGATGGAATATTTCCCCGACGGTGACCTGCGGGCCCGTATCCGTGCGGGCCTCGGGCCCGTCGAGGCGCTCAGCCTGGCGCGTGGCATTGCCCAGGCGCTGGCGATCCTGCACGGCGCCGGAGTGCTGCACCGTGACCTGAAGCCCGGTAACGTCATGTTCCGCAAGGAGGGGACGATCTCGCTGATCGACTTCGGTATGGCTCGACGGTCCGCGCCAGGCCTTGACGTTACGCTGGCTTGCGAAATCGCCGGCACCCCCGCCTACATGAGCCCAGAGCAGGGGCACGGCCGCGAGCTCGACGAGCGCAGCGACCTCTACAGCCTGGGCGTCATCCTGTTCGAGATGCTCTCCGGTCGGAAGCCTTTCGAGGCGGACACTCCCATGCAGGTGGTGTATCGGCATGGCAATGATCCCATCCCTAGCCTCGGCAACGGTCTTCAGGCGCTGGATCCGCTGCTGTCCCGCTGTCTCGCCAAGGACCCGGCGCAGCGGTTTCCCACCGCGAGCCGGCTGGCCGAGGCGCTGCGGATGGCGGCGGAGGAGTTCAGTGTGGCGACGCCCGATGCAGGCTGAACCGGCAGGTCTGTTGCTGGCTCCTACGCCCGACGCCTGGTTCGAACGGGCGCCGGCGGAGCTGGACATCCTGCTGCTCGACCACGCCAACTGCGAAAAGAAGGCGGCTTCCACCGCGCTCTCCATGTTGTTTGCCTACCCCGGCGAGGGCCGCGACAACCTGTCCTTGTCCAGGGTCGCCCGCGAGGAGTTGCGCCACTTCGAGCAGGTGCAGAACCAGCTGGTGAGACTGCGCATCCCCTTCCGTCGGCTGGCGCCGTCCCGCTATGCGGAGGGCTTGCGCAAGGCCCTGCCGGCCCGGGAACCGGCGCGAAGACTCGGTCTGCTGGTGGCCTCGGCGTTGATCGAGGCCCGCTCCTGCGAACGATTTGCCGGGCTGGTGCCGAGGCTGGAGCCCGTGCTGGCCGCTTTTTATCGCTCGCTGCACGCCGCGGAATCCCGCCACCGGAGCCTTTACCTCGAACTTGCCCGACGTCATGCCGAGCCGCACGGCTTGGATCTGCAAGCCAGCGTGGACCACATGGCGTCACTCGAGGCCGAACTTGCAACCGGACGGGACCCGGTATTTCGTTTCCACTCAGGGCGCCCCGGATAATCAGCGAGGCTGGCTTAGCAGGCGATACCCGTCGTCGGTCCAGTGGAGCACGCTGCTGCCCGCGTGCCAGTCACCCAGCACGATGCGGGTTCGCTCCCGTCCATCGACGGTCAGCTGATGGATGCCCGGTCGGTGCGTGTGACCATGCAGCAGGACGTCGGCGCCGGACTCGCGCAGCAGCCTAACCACGGCTTCGGCGTTGACGTCCATGACCTCGTAGGACAGCCGCGACTGATGGGCCCGGCTTCCGGCACGCGCCTCGCCGGCCAGCGCCCGGCGCTGCCTCTCGGGCAGGGCCAGCAGGCCACTGCGCACATCCGGGTCGCGCAGCAGGGCGCGCAGTCGCTGGTAGGCGCCGTCATCGGTGCACAGCGCGTCACCGTGGGTCAGCAACACCTGGGCCCCGTGGATCTCCAGCAGGCACGGGTCTTCGAGCAGCAGGGCACCGGCTGCCTCGCAGAAGGACTCACCCAGCATGACGTCCCGGTTGCCCTGCATCAGGTAGAGGGCCGTGCCGGTATTTGCCAGCTTGCGCAGGGCAACGGCGACGGTCTCGCCCAAAGCTCCAGGCAGGTCGTCGCCCAGCCAGGCCTCGAACAGGTCACCCAGCAGGAACAGCGATCCAGACCTGCCCTCAAGCTCCTGCAGCAAGCCCAGGAACTGCTCTGTAACCTCCGGCCTGGCCGGATCCAGATGCAGGTCCGAGGCGAACAGCCGCGTCACGGGCTATCGGGTTCGGTGGCTTCTTCGCCAGCCACCGAGGCGCGCTGGATCAGGATCGGCTTGAGCGGCACGTCGGTGAAGCCGTCCCGTTCCCCGGTGGCGACGTAGGCGATCCGGTCGACGATCTCCATGCCCTCAGCGACCCTCCCGAACACCGCGTAGCCCCAGCGGCTGGGCAACGGGTTGAGGCCGAGGTTGTCCTTGATATTGACGTAGAACTGCGAGGTGGCGGAGTGCGGCGAGTCGCCGCGTGCCATGCCCAGGCTGCCGCGGATGTTGCCCAGGCCGTTGCCCGATTCATTGACCAGCGGCGGGCCTAACTCGATCGGCTTGAAGTCCGCATCGAAGCCCCCGGCCTGGATCACGAAGTTGGGCACTATGCGATGGAACTGCACGCCGTCGTAGGCCCCGCTGCGTACATAGCGCAGAAAGTTCTCCGTGGTAAGGGGCGCGCGGACGGCGTCGAGTTCCAGCACGATGTTGCCTTCGCTGGTTTCCAGGACGACGCGTGGGGCCAGCGAGGAGGCCACTTCCTGCGCGGCGAGGACGGAGGGGAATGAGAGGAGCAGGTAGACCAGCAGGCTGGGGATTTTGTGCACGTTCATGGGTTTATCTTAGCCCATCGTCCCTTACACTTTGTGCATGACCAGCCCCGTTACCCGCTTCGCGCCCAGCCCCACCGGCCGCCTGCACCTCGGCAACGTCAGGACGGCCCTGTTCAATTACCTGCTCGCGCGCCGGGAGGGGGGGCGTTTCCTGCTGCGGATCGAGGACTCAGATCGGGCCCGCGGCGGCGAGGAACTGCTTGAGGCGTTGCTGGTGGACCTGCGCTGGCTGGGGCTCGATTGGGACGCAGGACCGGGCGCCGAGGACGAGCGGGGTCCCTACCGACAGTCTGACCGCGACGCCCTGTACGCCGAGGCTTACGCAAGGCTGGAGCGGGGCGGTCGTGCCTATCCGTGCTTTTGCAGTGCGCTCGAACTGGAGGTATCCCGCAAGACCCAGCTGGCAGCGGGCCAGCCTCCGCGCTATGCGGGCACCTGTCGGGACCTCGATGCCGAGGCCCGCGCGGCCCGGATCCGCGACGGGCGTCAGCCCAGCCTCAGGTTTCTGGTCGAGTCGGGCCAGACGGTCAGCTTCAATGACCTGGTCAGGGGCCCGCAGGCCTTCGTGTCGGACGACCTGGGCGACTTCGTCATCCGCCGGGCCGATGGCGCGCCCATGTTTTTCTTCTGCAACGCACTGGACGATGCGCTGATGCGGGTGACCCATGTCCTGCGCGGCGAGGACCACCTGTCCAACACGCCCCGGCAATTGCTGCTGCTCGAGGCGCTCGGCATGAGCGTCCCTGCCTACGGGCATCTGCCCCTGCTGCTGGGCCGCGAGGGGCGTCCGCTGTCCAAGCGCGAGGACAGCGCGAGCCTGCACCAGATGAGGCAGGCCGGCTTCCTGCCCGCGGCCCTTCTCAACTACCTGCTACGCCTGGGGCATGCCGGCGCGCCGGATGGCTGGGTGGAGCCGGTCGACCTGCCGTCAGCCTTCCATCTGGACAAGGTGGGTCGGGCACCCGCGCATTTCGACGAGGCGCAGCTGTTGCACTGGCAGCGGGAGGCCGTCAATCGCCTGAATGCCGTCGCCCTCGCGGCATGGATCGCACCAGCGGTCGCCGAGCTCGGGCCCGACCGGCTGGCGACCCTGGCTGCGGTGGCGGGCCGTAACCTGAACTTTCCCACCGAAGCCCCGGACTGGGCAGGCGTGTTGTTTGGCGAGCTGCCACCGGTGCAGCCGGAGGCAACGCTGGCCATCCAGGAGGCGGGACCCGCGTTTTTCGCAGCCGCCCTTGAAGCGTACGACAGCGAGGGGCCTGATCTCGCGAAGATCGCTGCGCTGGTTCGCACCCGCACCGGCTGCAAGGGCGCGCGCCTGTACATGCCCCTGCGTGCGGCCCTGACCGGCCTCACCCACGGGCCCGAACTTGCGCCCCTGCTCAGGGCGATGGAACCTCACTTGCTGCGCCGTCGCCTGGCGGCGCAGGCAGGTCATGCAGGAGAAACGGTCTGATGCTGAAGATCCACAATTCCATGGGCGGGGACAAGGAGCCATTCCAGCCGCTCGAACCGGACCATGTGCGGATGTACGTCTGTGGCATCACGGTGTATGACCTGTGCCACGTGGGGCATGCGCGCTCGCAAGTCGTCTTTGATGTGGTGCGCCGCTGGCTGCAGGCCTCCGGTTACAAGGTCACCTACGTCCGTAACATCACGGATATCGATGACAAGATCATCGACCGCGCCGCCCGCGAGGGCGTGTCCTGGCAGGAGATCACGGCCCGCTACATCGAGGCCATGCACGAGGACTTTGCCGCGCTCGGCGTGCTCACCCCGGATGTCGAACCCCGGGCCACCGAGTACATCCCGCAGATCGTGGAAATGATTGGCACGCTGGTCGAGAAGGGTTACGCCTACGTCGCTGGCAACGGCGACGTCCTGTACTCGGTCGGGGCCTTTCCACCCTATGGTCGGCTATCGGGCAAGCGGCTCGGTGACCTGCGCGCCGGGGCCCGGGTCGAGATCGGTGAGCACAAGCACGACCCACTGGATTTCGTGCTTTGGAAGATGGCCCGTCCGGGTGAGCCGAGCTGGGAGTCTCCCTGGGGCGCGGGTCGTCCGGGATGGCACATCGAATGCTCGGCGATGGCGGTGGCCTTGCTGGGTGACCACTTCGACATCCACGGGGGTGGCCTCGACCTCAAGTTTCCCCATCACGAGAACGAAATCGCCCAGTCTTGCGCGGCCTGCGAAGCGCCTTTCGCCCGCGTATGGATGCATAACGGCTTCCTCAACATCCAGGACGAGAAGATGTCGAAGTCGCTCGGCAACTTCTTCACCATACGCGAGGTGCTGCCCAGGCTGCGCCCGGAAGTCATGCGCGCCTTCGTGCTCTCCAGTCACTACCGGGGGCCGATCAACTACAG
>JAURLT010000020.1 GCA_030831085.1 Gammaproteobacteria bacterium | reverse complement strand
GTCCAATGGGTTCAGGCAGGGTAGTGCGGTGTTGTAATACAGTATAACACTCGGTATTTAAAAATTGAACCGGCTGGGCCGTCGCGCACCGACCATGGCGGGTAGGTTGGTTTCAAAGACCGGTTCGCGCAGGTATTCGTTCCCTGAGGTGCGGGTCACCAGTAGCGCCTGCATCACGGGCGCCTCGCCGACCACCAGCAGCGCGCGCCCCCCCGGACGCAGGGCCCGCTCGTAGCGCGGGTCGTAGACCGGCAGGGAGGCCGTCACCACGACCACGTCGTAGCCATCGACAGTGTCCAGCAGGCAGGCATCGGCCACTTCGACGCCGACATTGCGGACGGACAGGTCATGCAGCACGCGTCGGGCCACATTGGCGAGATCTTCATGGACCTCGATGGAGGTGACTTGACCTGCGAGTCGGGCCAGGCAGGCGGTCAGGAATCCGCTTCCAGTGCCCACTTCCAGCACGGTCTCTGTCTGCAGCGGCGCAACCGCCTGCAGGATCCGACCGTCCACTTTCGGGGCCAGCATGACCTGGCCGTGTCCCAGCGGGATTTCCGCATCGGCGAACGCTACGTCCCGGAACGCCGGCGGCACGAAGCGCTCGCGCGGCACCGCAACCATTGTGTCCAGGATGCGGTCGTCCAGCACGTCCCAGGCCCGGACCTGCTGATCGACCATCTGCCGCCTGGCCGCTTCCACGGAACTCATCATAATCAGGGGATCCTGTGTGTCGATGGGATTCGTCTGCGTCGGGCGCCGAAGGTTACGACCTGAGTGGCCGACCCACAAGAGCAACAGCGCGCCACATTATGGTGAAATCCACCGGGTCACTCCAGCCCGTTCGGCTATGCTCGCAACAGAGCGCCGATAACAGCGCCGGGAACGGGGCGGACGCCTGGGAAGGGCTTCCGTGAAGGGTGTACCGAGCGATGAGTGGTGTCGAGTGGGTCGGCCCCTTGCTGACTGCCTTGGCGATCCTGCTGCTGGCGGTCGTCCTGGTGATTCAGCGGCGGCAGGCGAGCGGGACTGACGGGGAATCCGGGATCAGGGACGGTGCGGCCCCGGCCGCTGCCGGGCTTGATCGTGCGGCGGTAGAGGCGCTGGCCGCGTCGGTCAGCGAGCCGGTTTTCGTTCATGGCGAGAGGATCGAGGCCGTCAACGAGGCATTCTGCGCGCTGACCGGGCTCGCCCGCGAGCAGGTGATCGGTCGTCGCATCGATGAAGTCGTTGACCCGCGCTACAGCAGGCTGATCGGCAAGCAGCTGGCCCTGAGGCTCGCCGGGGGAGACGCGCCGGAATTCTCCGAGGTGGAAATCGTCGACCCCTTCGGTCAGGTCACCCGACTCGAGTTGAAGGCCTCGACCCTCGAAGTGGGAGGACAACGGCTGGCCCTGTTCTCGGCGGCCGAAATCATGCGTATCGAGCACGAAGCTCCCGCCACGGTGGAACTGGATCCGCGCGCGCAGCTGGCGTTGCAGTCGCTGGACGCGGCCCTGCTGATTGCAGATGCCGGGGGCCGCATCGAGTTTGCCAATCCGCTGGCGGAAGAGTGGTGCGGCCTGCCGGCCAGTGCCATGCGTGGCAAGCGTCTGGGCGAGCTGGTGAGTTTCATCGACCCGCAGGATCGGCACCCGCTCCCGGATCCCCTCGAGCAGGCCATTGCTACCCGCGCCAGCGTGGCGCTGGCAGGCGGGGTCCTGCTGGTCACACCACCGACCGGCGCTGAGCGCGGGGTCGAGGTGCGCGTCTCGGTCATGCCCGGCACGACCGACCAACCCGCCGGCGCGGTGGTGCTGATGCAGGTACGCCAGCCGCTGTTTGCGGTGGCCGGACCCGCTGGTGTCGGGCTGCCGGTCGAGGTCGAGGGCTATCAGTCGACCCACGACCCGCTCACCGGGCTGATCAATCGGCGTGGCCTGGAGCAGCGCCTCGCGGACCTGTTGGCCCGGGACCGCGACAACCGCCGCGGTCACGTGCTGTGCCGCGTCGACATCGAGCGTCTGCAGGGCATCAACGATGCCCATGGCCGGGAGGCGGGCGATCTCATGCTCAAGGAACTGTCCCGCGTCATGCGTACCGGCTTGCGCGAGTCCGATCCGCTTGGTCGGGTGGGCGGAGCCCAGTTCGCGCTGCTGCTGCCGGGTTGCCTGCTGGACAAGGGACTGCAGGTGTCGCGCGAGCTGGCCCGGCGCATCGAGGCGCATCGGGTGAACTGGAAAGGACAGGTTTTGAGCGCTGGGGCCACGGTCGGTGTACTTGAGATGCTTTGTCCCGTGGGCAGTGCCGCCGAATTGCTCGATGCGGCCGATGCCGCCTGTTTCGCCGCACGGGCCTCGGGCGGAAAGATCAAGGTGCGAACCATGGAGGATGCCCGCAGTTCGGCGCTGGGCGGCGAGGGCGATTCACTGCGGCAGCTGCAACTGGCACTCAGCGAGGATCGCGGCCTGCTGTTTGTACAGCCCATCCAGGCGGCGGCAACCGGGGTCCACGGGGGGCCGGAACTCGAGGTGCTCCTGCGGTTTCCGGATACCGAAGGCCACCCCGTGGCGCCGGGCGAATTCATCCGCGCGGCGGAGCGGCACCAGCTGCTGGGGCAGCTGGACCGGTGGGTCGTGCGGCGCGTGCTCGAGGAAGTAGCGGGGGGCGGTATCCGCCTGTCCGAGGGGCGCAGCGTGTCGGTCAACCTCTCCGGGGTAACCATGGCCGACCCGGCCTTCCTCGACTACGTGGTGGAAACCCTCGACCGGACCGGGGTACCGGCGGAGCGTCTGTGCTTCGAGGTGGGCGAGGCCGCCGTCATTCGCCACCTCGACGTGGCTCGCCGCTTCATCGAGGTCCTGCACGGCATGGGGTGCCAGTTCGCCCTGGATGATTTCGGCAACGACGTGGGGAGTCTTGCTTACCTGCGCAGTCTCGCGCCGGACTACATCAAGATCGACGGCACCTTTACCCGCAACCTGGCGCGCGACGCCGTCAGTCGGGCCATGGTCTCGGCCGTCATCGGCCTGTCGCGCACCCTGCGCTTCAGGCTGGTGGCCGAGCAGGTGGAGGATCAGGCTGCCCTGGATGCGGTGAGGGGCATGGGCGTGGAATTCGCCCAGGGCTACGCCATCGCCAGGCCGCAGCCGCTCAGGCCGGCGGCCTGAGTCCGGCTTCCCCCTCAAGGCGCTCGTAGCAGTCGATCACCTGGCGCACGTAGTGGCGCTTGCGCAGGTAGCTGCCGGGGAAGAAGCTGCGCTTGAAGCTGTAGATCACCACCGATTTCAGGTCATGACGGTCCAGTCCCAGGTGCTGGCAAGCCAGCATCAGTTCGCGGCTGAGTGTGGTGTTGCTGACCAGGCGGTTGTCGGTGCAAATGGCCGTCGAGAGCCGATGAGCGCGCAGCTCGCGGAAGCTGTGGTCCTCGAGTCGCTCCAGTTGCGGGGTGGTCTGCAGGTTGCTGGTCAGGCAGACCTCGAGGGTGATGCGCTGGTCGGCGATGTAGGTGCCGAGGCGCCGGACGTAGTCCTCGGGATCCTCGATGGATGAATCCCGGATGGCATCTGCCTGCAGGAGGTAGGTGCCGTGTCCGATCCGCTCGGCGTGCAGATCCGTGACCGCCTGGAAGATGGATTCCGGTCCATAGGCTTCGCCGGCGTGCACCGTCTTGTTGAGGAAATGACGGTGGGCGTAGTCATAGGCCTCGCGATGGTCGCCCGCTGGATAGCCGGCCTCTTCACCCGCCAGGTCGAAGCCCACTACCTGCAGGCCCCGTTGGTCGCGGGCGATGATGGCCGCCCGCGCCAGCTCCATCGAGGCCATGGCAAACAGTTCCTTGGGCTTCGCGTAGGGATGGGCGGCGAACAGCGTGGCGTAATAGCGGCTGAAGGCCGGAGAGAAACGCCGCATCGCGCAGCAAATGATCCCGTACTCGAAGGGCGGCAAGCGCCCCTCGCGGACTTCGGCGCGGGCGTTGAAGCTGTCCCGGGCTTGCCTGAGTCCGCGGTCCACCGCCTCGATGGCGCCCACCGGATCCAGCCCCGAGTGGGCGTGGAGCTGGGGTGCGAAGCGGACCTCCAGGTAGAGGACGCCTTCCTGCTGGTTGTCTTCGGCCAGCTCCCGGGCGACCTGCTGCAGGGCTTCGGCGGTTTGCAGGGCGGCGACGGTGTACTGAAAGCCGTGCAGGTACTCGGCCAGCCCCTCATAGCGTTCCTTGAAAACCGTTTCCAGCAGCCCGCCCTCGGTGTGGCTGGGCAGACTGATTTCATGCTCCCGCGCCAGGTCGAGCAGGGTTGGAATCCGCAGTGAGCCGTCCAGATGCACGTGCAATTCCGCCTTGGGCAGGCGCCGGATCCATTCGAGGGTGATTGCGGGCTCGGTCATCGGCAGTTGTCCAGGGCAATTCGGAGCAGAAAGGATACCTTGGCAATTGCCTTGCGGGGGTTTGCGGCCTAATCTGCGCAACCATGAGGCTCAAAACCCGCTTCGGTTTTTCTGCGCTGCTGGTCAGTGCGCTGGCGCTGCTGCTGCTTGGCCTGGTCGCCGCCCTCTGGTCGGGTCAGCGTGCCCAGTCTGAAGCCGATGCACGGGCCATGGTGTCGGTCAGGTTATCGCAGGAACTGCGCCAGAGCTCCGACGAGCTCACTCGTCTCGCGCGGACCTACGTGGTTACGGCTGACCCGGGGTACGAGGCTGCCTATTGGCAGGTGCTGGCGCTCAGGGACGGTCGCGCTGAGCGTCCGGATGGACGCAGGGCCCCGCTCAGGCAGTTGATGGAAGAAGCAGGTTTTACCCAGTCTGAGCTCGCCCTGCTGCAGCGAGCCGAGGATAACTCCAATCAGCTGGTGGCCATCGAGGTGGCCGCCTTTCAAGCCATGCAGGGCCGCTTTGTCGGCAGCGGGCAGCCCTTCAGCCGGGAGGAGGCCGACTACTCCCCGGGCCGGGCTGCCGATCAAGGCCTGGCCATACGCATCATGCACGATGCCACCTACCATGCCGAGAAGGCACGCATCATGCGGCCGATTGACGAGGCGATCGCCCAGGTGGCCGCGCGCACGGAGGGGGAGATCGAACTGAGGGCCGCTGCGAACCGAAAGGTCCTGATCGCTGCGCTGCTGGTCGGCGCCGTACTGGTGCTGGTGGTGTGGCTCAACCATCAGCTGGCCCAACGGCCGGTGCTCCAGGCGATCGCCGGCGTTACCCGAGACCTCGACGAACTGGCCTGTGGCACGGCGGACCTCAGTCGACGCATCAGGAGCGGGCGTGACGACGAGATCGGCGAGTTGTCAAACGCCCTCGATCGCACGCTTGATCGCGTCAGGTCCCTGTTGGGCGAGGTGGCCACGGCGTCGGGCGCCGTCACCCAGGGAACCTTGCAGCTCGGCAAGTCGGCCTCGGAGCTTGATGCGCAGGTCCAGGGCCAGGCGACGGCCATCGGCGAAGTGGCCGCTGCGGCCCGCGCAATTGCCGAGGGCGCGGGCGGCCTCAGTACGGAGGGCGGCAGCATGGCCGCCAGCGTGCAGGCGACTGCAGCCCATGCCTCGGCCGGCGAGCAGGCATTGGTGGACCTGGTGACCGGTATGGAGGAAATCGAAACCGCCTCGCAGGCCATGACGGCACGTCTGACCTCCATCAGTGAGCGGGCCCGGGACATCTCCGGCGTAGTCGAGGCCATTGCGCGGGTGGCGTCGCAGACCAATCTGCTGTCCCTTAACGCAGAGATCGAGGCTGAAAAGGCCGGTGAGGCCGGGCAGGGCTTCAGCGTGGTGGCTCGAGAGGTGCGCCGACTTGCGGACCAGTCGGCGCGCTCGGCGGCCGACGTGGAGCGTAACGTTGCCGAGATGCGCAACTCCGTGGAAGGGGGCGTAGTCACGCTCGATGGGCTGGCACAGAAGGTCAAGGCGCTGGCGGTGGTGGTGCAGGACGTCTATCGGGTCATGGGTGCAATTACCGGCGATATCCGCGATCTCGCGCCGCGCTTCGAACACCTGGATGGGGGCGCACGCTCGCAGGCGGTGGCAGCGACGCAGATCGCCGCGGCGGTCAGGGAACTTGAGGCCTCGGCCATGCGTGCGGTGGCCGTGCTGGCCAGCGAAAGGGAAGCCGTGGGGTCCCTCGAGCAGGCTGCTGTCGCCCTGCGCGCCGAGCTGGCTCAGGTCAGCGGATCGTAGCGCCGCCGTCCACCACCAGCGACTCCCCGGTCACGAAGGAACTGCGCCAGGACAGCAGCCAGGCGGCCGCTTCCGCCTGTTCCTCCGATTCCGAGATTCGGGCCAGCGGGATCCTTTGCAGCGTGGCTTGCTCGCCACCGGGTCGGGTCTGCATCTGGCGCTCCATCATGGGCGTCCGCGTGGTGCCCGGGCATAGGGCGTTGATCCGGATACCGTCCCCGGCGGCGTCCAGGGCAGCGCTCCGGGTCAGGCCGATCACGGCGTGCTTGCTGGCGCAATAGGCGGACAATCCCGGGAAGCCGCGTACCCCGGCGATCGAACTGGTGTTGACGATCACGCCCTTGCGGCGCGGCCGCATGGCCTTGAGCTCCGCGCGCAGGCAGCGCCAGATGCCCTTCACGTTGATCTCCAGCAGCTGGTCGAGGACGGCCTCGTCCATGAGGTCGGTAGGCACCGCGTCCTGGGTCATGGCGGCATTGTTGAAGGCGCCATCGATCGGTCCATGGCTGGCCTCAAGCAGCTCGATGGCCCGCTCGACTTCCCCGGGCCGGGTGATGTCTGCGGACTCGATGGAGACTCGCCGCCCGGCCGCCACCAGGGCTGCGACGGTTGCGGCGGCCGGTTCGGGGCTGCGGGCGAGGCCGAGCACTGCAGCACCTTCGCGTGAAAAGACGTCGAGCGCCGCCAGCCCGATCCCGGAACTCGCCCCGGTCACCAGAATCACCCGCCCTGCCAGCAGTCCTTCCATTGCACTATCCCCGGTAAAGTTCGACTTCGTTGGTCAGCAGGCAGATCCCGGTATCGGGAAACCGGTCGGCAAGCCACTCCAGGGCCTGCAGGGCCGAGGTGCGCGAGCCAAACCACCATTCCTCCACCTGTTTGCAACGGATCCCCCAGGCCTCGACCTGATCCGGGGGCAGCGGCAAATTGTTGACCAGCCCCAGCGGTTGCAGGCCAGCGTCAGCCAGCCCGGCCAGTGCCCCGACGCAGTGACCGTCGGCCAGTTCACTGATCACCCGAACCAGCTTGCAGGCCGCGTCAGTGGGCGGCGGCGGCGCCAGCAGAACCCTCTCGCGGGTCAGCAGACAGCACTGCACAATCGGCTCGGCGAAGGTGGCCCGCTCATCGCTCTCCATCGCCCCTCGCGAGGAGCGGTCGGCGATGTGCGCGTGGCGGGCCTCGACCGATCGATGCCAGATCATGCCGACCCCATCGTGGGATGGGGTTGCCGGGTCGACGTCGCAGTGCAGGTAGCGGGCTATGTTCCGCCAGCGCGGCATGGACATGCCGAGCGCGCCGTGCTGGCGCCAGCGGCTGGTGAACTCTGCACGGTCCAGGCCAGGTAGCCGTCGGGCCAGGTAGATAAGCTTGGGCTGGTAGTCATTCGAGGACATCGAGCTGCTTCCGGTCGAAATCCACGAGCCTGTCCAGTTGCCCGTTCCGGACTTTATGGGCCCAGTCCGGGTTGGCCAGCAGCGCACGGCCCAGCGCGGCGAGGTCGAACTCCCCTGCTGCAATGCGGCGATCGATGTCCGCGACCTGTTCCGGCACGGTCACTGCATGCTCCCGCCCGCCGGGCGCCTTGAGGTCGGTGCCCAGCGTCACGGAGCCGACGGCGATGACCGGCAACCGGCCGAGTTTGCGCGACCAGTCGGCGAGGCAGCGGTCACTGCCAGGAAAGGCCGGCTCCCAGTAGCGGCGGGTGCTGCAGTGGAGCAGGTCGACACCGGCATCGCGCAGGGCGGCGAGAAACAGTTCAAGCTCGGCCGGCGTATCGGCGATGCGCGCTGCATAGTCAAGTTGCTTCCACTGCGAATAGCGGTAGGAAAGTACCTTGCGCGGACCGAGGGCGCTGCGACATACCTGCACCAGTTCCCGGATAAAGCGCGTCCGGCCGGTCAGGTCTCCACCCCAGGCATCCGTGCGCTGGTTGGTGCCGGACCAAAGAAATTGGTCAGGCAGGTAGCCGTGGGCACCGTGGATTTCGACGCCGTCGAAACCGGCCTCCACGGCGCCGCAACAGGCTGTGGCGAAGTCCTCAAGCGTGGCGGCGATCTCCTCCTGGGTCATGGCCCGACCCAGTCGGCGTCCGGGGGCCGCCAGACCGGAAGGGCTCAGGCGCTCCGGAGCGGGGCTGAGACTGTCCCGCATGCCGACCAGGGAGGGCTCGAAGGCACCCACGTGCCACAACTGGACAAGTATTGACGCACCTTCGGCGTGGACGGCCTCCACCACCTGTCGCCAACCCTCAAGGGCATCCTCACCGTAACAACGCGGCACGGCTGCGCCAAAGTTGCCAGCCGGGTTGGGAGCAGCGCCCTCCGTGATGATCAGTCCGGTCCCGCCGGCCGCTCGGCGGCGGTAGTAGTCCGCCATCGCTCGAGTGGGGACCCCGCCCGGTGCTTGTTCGCGGGTCATCGGTGCCATCACCACGCGATTGGTCAGGGTCATGCCCCGGCAGGTCAGGGGACTGAACAGTCCCGGTGCCGCATCAGAAATTGGAGACGCCAAGGCCTAGTCCACCATCGATCTCAAGCGCTACCCCGGTGACCCACTCGGCCCTGAGCAGGTACTCGACCCCCTCGGCAATCTCCTGAGAGGTGCCGATCCTGCCCAATGCATGGTCCTTGGCCAGCGAGTCGTAGCGGGCGTTGGATTGCTCCTGGGTGAACAGGCCTGCCCTGACGTTGATCTCGGTGTTCACCGCACCGGGGAGTATGCAACCCACGCGGATTTGCCGGCGACCCAGTTCCGCAGCCATGACCCTGGCGAGCCCCTCCACCGCGGCCTTGGTGGTGGCATAAGGGGTGGCGCCGGGATAGGCCCGGCGGGTGTGGATCGAGCCCATGAACAGGATGGCTCCCGCCGATTTTTCGAGATACGGCACCGCCAGACTGGAGAGCAGCATGGGGGCGATCACGTTGGTGGCAAAGGCCTGCTTCAGGAAGCCTTCCTCGTAGTCCGTGACCGCCTGCTTGTACATGTTGCCGGCGTTGTTCACCAGCCCTTCGAGTCGACCCTGACCATGATCCACGGCCGCTGCGAGCATGGACTCCCGGTCTGCGGCCACGGTGACGTCGCCGACCACCGCCCGACAGAGCGGGCCGATGGACTCGGCCACGGCCTGGACCTTGTCGGCCCTGCGTCCGGAGATGGTGACCCGTGCGCCGCGCCCGCACAGCCAGCGGGCGCAGCCCTCGCCAATACCCGAACCGCCGCCGGTGACCAGTACCGACATATCCTTGATTTCACGCATCTGCAGGTGCTCCTACCGGAGTAGCGGGTTGACCGTGCGCCCAGTGCGCCAGCCTTTGTATCAGGCGCTGGTGAGCGGGATGTTCGAGGGAGGCAGCGTCGTGCCCCAGCCCATCGTAGGCGGCTCGGCCCCGGCCGTAACGGTGGGTCCAGACCACAGGTTGCCAGCCGGTGGGCGCTACTGCCTCGCCCATTACGTTGATAGTCAGGCTCGCCTCGGCCTCACACAGTACCGTGACGCCCGGTTGCAGGGCGAGGTCCGTATAGACCTCGTCAGTCAGGGTAAAGTCGGGCAGGCCCTCGACGAGCGGTGACTCGTGACGCGGTCGAACCTGTACCGACCCAAGCGCGGGATGATAGGACCGGCCCCATTCCCAGGCCCCACCGAGTATCTCGCCCCATGCGGGCCAGTCGTCGAAGCAGATGCTGGCGGTGTGCAGGCCGAGCAGGCCGCCGCCGCGACTGACGTGACCCTGCAGCACCGTCCGGGATGACTCGGGCAGGGTGTAGGCCCACTGCGCGCGATGCGGGGCGTATTTCTCATGCTGAGTCATGCCCCAGCGCAGCGCGTAGACCACGGCCAGCGCTTCGGGCTCAGCCTCCAGCCACGCCGTGAATTGTTCCATCTCCAGCGTCTGGCGTGCATCAAAGCCCGCGGCCTCCAGCAGTCCTGCGAGCGCCGGTGCGGCGCTGTCGAAAGGGTGGCCGATTCCGCCGGTGAAAATAAACGCGCTCGTGTTCAAAGAAAAACCACCGGATAGCTGCCCCAGTTGGGCCGCGCGGTATAGCTGGCCCGCACCGGCGGCTGCGCGGGATCCGGCGTTGCGCCGGCCTGGAGCAGGGCCCGTACCAGTTGGGCCACGATGCCGTACTGGTGAGTCGCAGGATCGACGGAACCGCGCGGGACGAAGCCCCCGTCGAGGTCGCGGCCGAGGCAGGTGTGTACACCCGTGCCGAAAGTCAGGCCGAAGGGCTCGTGCCCCGGCGCGATCGTGCGGTAGGGGTTGAAGACCTCCGCGTCGGCCCCGAACACGTCCGAGGAGCGGTTAGCGGTATAGAGATCAAGTTCGACGCGGTCGTTGATGTCCAGTTGCGTGCCGTCCCCTAGGTGCATGGGACAGACCGGTTTGCGCCAGGCGACGGGGCTGGCGGGATGCAAGCGAAAGCTTTCGTGCACGCAGCGCTGCACGAATAGCGGGTCGGTCAGCAGGCGCTCCCGATCCTCAGGACGCTGGCGCATCCATTCGAACACGTTGTGCATCGCGTGCACCATGGAGTTGGCGGTGCTGTGGGATCCGGCCTGCAGGAAGAAGGCGATTTCCCGGCACAGGAGATCTGGCGGCAACTCCAGTTGGTCCTCGTTGCGCAGCAGGACAGTGAGCACGTCGCGAGGCAGGTCCTCCTCGGCCAGTTCACCCTGCGCATGCCGCTCGATCAGCGCCAGGCGCCTCTCGACCGAATGGCGCAGGAACCCGGATTCGAAGCGTTGCAAGGCGGCGCGAACCTCGTCCCTGACCTCGTCCTTGTCGCGGGTCGAATGCACCAGGGTGGCGCCCTCGCTGAAGGTCCTAACCAGCTCCAGCAGCTCGGCGGTCTCGCCGGCGGAACGCGTGGGCCGATCGACCCCGGCAAAGTCGGCCGTCAGGTTGATGGTGATCCGGTAACCGAAATCGACCAGGTCGCAGGCGCCGCTCGAGACCGTGGGGCCCAGCAGCTCGGCCAGCGCGCGGGGAAACACCTCGGTTTCATAGTAACGAAAGAAGCTGCGCTTGAAGACCCGCATTTCCAGCCGCCGCCGGGTGCGGTGCGCCTCGCCGTGGAGGGTGAGAAGAGTGCCTTCCATGATCACGCCACCCTCGTCGTACAGCGACTGGGCGAGCTGCTCGTTCTTCAGGACGGCCAGTGACTCCGGGATCGTGCGGTAGGTATGGATGGTCATAAGCCGTGTATCAGGGTTCGTGCTCGGGCGTTGCAGGTCGGCGGGCTGCACTCAAGCCGCGGGCAACCGCCTGGTCCAGCCTTGCCCCGTAGGTGGAGACGCGCCAGCCAGGTGGGTCGCCCCGTGGCAGATCCGGAGTCAGGTCCACCTCGCGACCGGCTACGAAAACATGCTTGAGCCTGGTCCGGTCGCCCAGCACGGCGACGTCCTTCGAGGGATCGCCGGCGACCACGATCAGGTCAGCCAGTCGCCCGGGCAGGAGTTCCCCGACCTGTCCGCTCATGCGCAGGGCAAAGGCATTGGCCTGCGTCGCGCACTGGATGGCCTGCAACGGGCTCAGCCCGAGATCGCGAACGAAGACCTCGAGTTCGCGATAGTGCCACTCGCCGTAGGGCGTAATGGAAAATCCGGATTCGCTGCCGCACAACAGCGGCACCCCGGCGTCGTAGGCGCGCCGCAGCATGGTGGCGCTGTCGGCAATCTCGCGGCGGAACATCTCCATGACCATCGGGTCGGCGCCGACCGTGCCGCCGAAGTCTGCGAGATTCGCCTGGAAGGTGAACACCGGCATGATCGGTGTGCGGCTGCCGACCACTGCTTCCAGCGCCGTCTCGTCCATCAAGGTGGCGTGCAGGATCAGGTCCATGCCGGCTGCGACGCAGTCGCGGATCGAGTCGCCGCCGCGAACGTGCCCGAGCACCGGAATGCCGAGTTCATGCGCGGTGTCGCACACGCATTTCAGTTCATCCAGGCTCCAGCTCTTGACCTCACCGCGCAGGGGATGGCGTGGCACCAGGCCGGTCACGTGCACCTTGATCCAGTCAGCGCCGGCCTTGATCTGGCGGCGAACTTCACTGACGATTTGGTCGCGCCCCGCTACTACCTTGCCGTAACCCATCACGCCATGATCCGGTATCAGGCGTCCGGCGGTGCCGCCGACGCTGGTCCACAGCGCGTAGGCGCCACTGGAGATACGCGGACCGTCGACGATGCCGGCCTCGATGGCATCGCGCAGGTCGATGCCAAGTTCGAAGATGGAGTCGGCATCCATGATGCCGGTCACCCCCGACTGCAGGATGCGCTTGGCGTTGCGCGCCGCGACAATGGCCGCCAGCGCATGCCGGCGGTGGAAGAACAGCTCGTCGTTGGAGTTGGGCTCATCGAAGCTGACGTGGGTATGCCCGTCGATCAACCCGGGCATCACAGTGGCGCCCGCGGCATCGAGCCGCCGCAGGGGCTGCCGAGCGGCCGCGGTGGCGTCGGCGGCCTGCCCAAGCGCCACAATCCGGCCGTTCTCGACGAGCACCGACTCCGCTCGGGGTGCTGCGCCCGTTCCGTCTATCACGCTGCCATTGACGATATACAGGTCGCTCATGCCCACCTCACTTGCGCAGGAGCCTGCGCGCGTTGTCCGCCAGCCAGGACGGCGCCTCGATGGCGCGCCCCTCACCAGGCTGGTCCCAGCCGGCGAAGTTGGTGCCCAGCACCAGCCGGTCCTGTCCCACCGTGCGGGTCAGGAGTGCCAGCGCCGCCTCGCTATGTACGTGGTTGTCGAACCAGAGCCGTCGCAGGCGGGCCTCGAAGGCTCCCGGTTCACGCAGCAGTTCGGGTGACCAGGGGCGCTTGTGCGCGGCCTCGGCAAAGCGACCACAGAGGAAGGCGATGGCCCCGCCCCCGTGGCTGATGCAGAGGTCGAGGTCGGGGTGCCGATCCAGCACTCCGCCGAAGATCAGCGTGGCCACCGCACGGGTTTCCTGCGCGGCGAAGCCGAGTAGCAGCTCAAGGTCGAAGCGATCCAGCGGGGGCCACGCTGCCGGTCCGTCGATCCCGGCCGGTGCAGGATGCAGGAACAGCGGGACGTCGAGCTCCATGAAGCGCCGATAGAGGGGGTCGAGGCGGGCATCATCCAGGCCCATTCCGAACTCGGTGCCCACGTAGGCGCCCCACAGTCCCAGTTCCTCGACCGATCGGGTGAGTTCGACTGCAGCGGCCGTGGGGTCCTGCATCGGCAGCGCCGCCAGCCCGGCGAGTCGGGCTGGGTAGCGCTTTGCGAGGGCTGCCAGCGTGTCATTGCTGCGGCGGCAGAAGGACAGCGCGTCCTCGGCGCCGATGAAATGAAAGTAGGTGAGCGGGTTGGGCGAGAGTACCTGGAAGTCGATGCCGGCGCGGTCCATGGCCGCGATGCGCAGATCGGGGTCCATGAACGGGCTGCCACGGTAGCGCACCCCATGCAGGCGGTAATTGCCCGCCCTGAAAAGGGGGCGGCCGTCCTCGGCGACGGTCAGTTCAGGGCCGTGCTCACCGGCCGTGCCGAAGGTTTCCTCGAGCACCGCGTGAGCGTGCAGGTCGATGGTGCGCGCGGTTGCGATGGACATCAGGTGGGTCCCTGGACCACCCCGCCGTCCACGGCGAGGAAGGTGCCGGTCACGAAACTTGCCCGCTCCGAGGCGAGGAAGGTCACCACGTCGGCAATTTCCTGAGGCTCCGCCAGGCGGCCCAGCGGTACAGCCGCAACGATATCGGCTTCCGCGTCCGCGGGCGTGCGGCCTCCGGTTGCCCGCGTAGCCATCAGTTGCGTCACCCTGCCGGTCCGGGTCCAGCCGGGTCCGACGGTGTTGATCAGCACGTTGTCGCGGGCGATGTCGGTCGCCAGCGACTTGGCCCAGCCGGCTACGGCCAGGCGCAGGCTGTTGGACAGCATGATGTCCGGGATCGGTTGCTTCACCGTGTAGGAGGAAATGTTCACGATCCTGCCCCAGCGCTGTGCGCGCATCGCGGGCAGGGCTGCCCGCGTGGCTCTCACGGCCGACATCAGCGTCAGGTCGAAGGCCTTTTGCCAGGCCGCGTCGTCGAGTTGGTGGAAGCGTCCCGGCGGCGGGCCGCCGGCGTTGTTCACCAGCACGTGCAGGGTGCCGAAGGTCTCGATCGCGCGGGCCACCATGGCATCGATGGCGGTCGGATCGGTGAGGTCGCAGGGCAGGCTCAGGACTTCGGTGGCACCAGCCTGCCGGGCGGCAGCGGCCGCTTCCTCCAGAGCCGAGGCATTGCGGGCGCACAGCGCTACTCGGGCGCCCTCGCGCGCGAAGGACTCGGCCGTGGCACGACCCAGTCCCTGGCTGGCCGCGGTGACCAGCACCGCCTTGTTGCGCAGTCCAAGATCCATGTTCAGTCTCCTGTCGCGGGGGGCGCGGACAGCTGGGTCCGATAGCCCGCCATGTCGAAGTAGTCGCGCCAGGCGCGAATGAGTCCGTCTTCCACCTCGAAGATGCCCATGATCGGCAGGCTGATCCGACGCCCCTGCCAGCCGAAGTCGTCGACGCGCTCGGTCAGGACCTTGTTGCCGTCGACCGCCAGCGACAGCAGTTTCCAGTCGACCCAGTCGAAGCCGCCCTTGCCGCCGAGGTAGTCGCGCACGGCCGCCCGCCCGTATAAGGGTGCCACCGGCATGTTGTGGTAGGTCACGTCCTCGCTGAGGTAAGCGAGAATGCGCTCCAGGTCGTTGGCATTCCAGGCCTCGATAAACGCGCGCACCACGGCAGCCGGATCCTGGCTGGCGGAATCCATCAGCCGATCAGGACCGGATAGGTTGCCCAGGCCTCGCGGGCGATGTTGGCCTCCCGTTGCGGCGGGTGTTCCGGATCGGGCCGGGCGTTGGCGGCGATCAGGGTCCTCGCGATAAGCGTCACCGTGCCGTACTGGTGGGTGTCAGGGTTGGTACCGGCCTTGGCGATGTCCCCTGCGGCCAGACTGCGCCCCAGGCAGGTATGGATGCCGACCCCGAAGGTCAGGCCGTAGGGCGGCAGCGTACCCGGCAGGTGCCGGTGCGGGTTGTACTGGGCTGCATCCTCGCCGAAGTTGGCGGTCTGACGGTTGGCCTCGAACAGGCTGATCACCACGGTGTCGCCTTCCTTTGCCTCCTCGCCGGTGGGCAGGTGCACCGGGCAGACCGGTTTGCGTTGGGCGATGGGGCTGGAGGGATGCAGGCGCATGCTTTCATGCACGCAGCGCTGGACGAACAGGGGATCGCGACGGATGCGCTCGGCGTCCTCGGGGTGCGCTGCACCCCACTGGAACATCTCGTGCATGGAGTGAGTGAGGGAGTGGACGGAGGTATGCGCGCCGGCGAGGTAGTAGAAGGCCGTCTCGCGCACGATCATGTCCCGTGGCAGGTCGATGGCGTCCTCATTGCGCAGCAGCACGGTCAGGATGTCCCGGGGCAACTCGTCTTCCCCAATCTCTCCCGCGTTAAAACGATCGATCAGCGCCTGACGCCTTGCTGCCGAGGGGGTGAAGAATCGCTGGTCGAATTCCCGTATGGTTTGCCGGACGGCCTCCTTGACCGGCTCGCGGTCGCCGTCGAACTGTCCGAGCGTCGCGGCCGCCGCCATGCCCTGCAGCAGGCGCAGCATGTCGTTGCGCTCCTCGTCGGTGCCCAGCGGCCGATCGATGCCGGCAAAGTCGGCAGTCAGGTCCAGCATGGTTCGCCGTCCGAAGTCCATCAACTCGGCGCGGCCCGTGGGCAGGAAGTGGGCCAGCGTGCGTTCCACCACGGGAGGCAGGACTTCCTTCTCGTAGTAGTTGAAGAAGTCCTTCTTGAAGATCTTCATTTCGAGTAGCCGCCGGCGTCGGTGCGCCTCGCCGTGCAGGGTCACCAGGACGTCCTGGAACATCACCTTGCCCTCGTCGTACAGCGACTGTTCCAAGTCGCGCAGGGCCAGCGTCTGGTTTGCTTCTTGGTAACCGGTGACCTTGATCGTGCTCATACCGTCCCCCAGTTGGCCGGAAATGCATTGATATGAATATAATCCAGACTACATGAAGACGCTCGCCTTGCAAAGCCAGCCGGCGGACGCCTCTCTGCCCCTGCAGAACCGGCTGTCCTTCGCCATCCACCGGATCAATGCCCTCCTGCAGCAGCTGGCCAATCCACTGTTCCAGGAGTTCGGCCTGGACATGGTCACCTCGAGGGTCATGGTCGCGATCTTCCAGCGTGAGGCGGTGACAGTAGGCGAGTTGGCGGAACTGCTGGCCACCCCCCAGCCGACCGTCTCCCACCAGGTCAAGCGCCTCGACCGGCTGGGCTATCTCAGCCGCCAGCCCGGCCGCCCTGATTCGCGTCGGGTGCTGCTCCGCCTGACCCCGCGGGGCCGGGAGGTAGCGGGTTCGCTCGACGCCTACAGCCGGGAGGTCATGAGCCTGCTCGAAGCGGCCATCGGTGAGGGCGAGCTGGGGCGGGTCCGCGATGCGCTTGCCAGGGTGGACCAGGCCCTGCAGGCCCGCAAGCCGGCAGCTGTGCGCAGGGAGTCATCGGTTGACGAGTGAGCTGCGCCGCAACTGGCCGCTGGTGGTGTCTGCCTGCGTCGGCGTGGCCTGCAGTTCAATCGTACTGCCCTTCTACACCATCGGTGCCCTGATCAAGCCGCTCAGTGAGGCCTACGGCTGGGCGCGGGCCGATGTCACGACGGCCATCCTGTTCAGTTCAGGCCTCGGTGCGCTCACCGCGCCGCTGGTGGGCGCCCTGTGCGACCGCTACGGGCCCCGGGTGCTGGTGCTGCCGGGCCTGGCCGGTCTCGGGGTCGCCTTCCTCATCGCCGCAAACATGAACGGCGAGCTGTGGATGTTCTACCTGGCCTACGGCGCCATGGCGCTCCTCGGAGCCGGCACCACGCCGGTCACCTGGACTCGCGCCATTGCCGCCGCCTTTGATCGCCAGCGCGGGCTGGCCCTGGGACTCACCCTGTCCGGTACCGGCATTTGCGCCACGCTGATCCCGGCCTACACCGTTTGGCTGGTGGAGAGCTTTGGCTGGCGGGTGGCCTATGTCGGCATTGCGCTATTGCCGATGCTGGTGGCGGGCCCCGTGGCCTTCTTCGCCTTCCGGCCCGAACGAACCGTCCCGGCCCACTCCAGCGCGACCGCCGATGCGGGCACCTGGGGCCTGACCCTCGGCGAGGCGGCAAGGGGCTACCGTTTCTGGGTGCTGTGCCTGTCCATCATGCTGGTCTACCTGGCCGTCTCGGGCATCAGTCCCAACTTGATCGCCGCCCTGACCGACCAGGGTTTCACGCCCGCCCAGGCGGCCACCGCGCAGGGCGCTTATGGCATCGCCATCATGGTCGGCCGCGTGATGGTGGGCCACCTCGTCGATCGGTTCTGGGCGCCGGCGGTGGCACTCGTGGCCTTATCGCTACCGGCCTTGGGCGCCCTGCTTCTCACCGGATCCCCCGCCTTTGCCTGGGTGCTGGCGGCTGCCGTGCTGATCGGCTTCGCTGCTGGGGCTGAGCTGGACCTGATGTCGTTCTTTGCTGCCCGCTACTTCGGCATCCGCCACTACGCGCGCATTTATGCGGTCCTCTATGCCATCCTGGCCGTAGCCGGGGGCAGTGCCCCGTTCCTGTTCTCCATGGTGTATGACCGGACGGGAAGCTACCGCTTCGGTTTCTTTATCGCGGCCGGCCTGTTTGTGGTGGCGGCCGCCATCCTGCCCGCACTGGGGCGCTATCCAAGACCGCCAGCCACCGCGGCTTGAGGAGTTTCACCTTGCGAAGCCACAAGACCATCCAGAATGCGTATTACGTCAGCGACCTCGATGCCGCCATTCGTCTCTGGCACTCGATATGGGGGATCGGCCCGTTCCTGGTGCGCCGGCATATCCAGTTACCCGAGGTGACCTACCGCGGCAAACCGTCGACCCTCGATATCTCGGCGGCTTATGTGCAGGCAGGGCCGATCATGGTCGAGCTGGTCACCCAGCATGACGATGTCCCGTCCGCCTTTCGGGAGATGTTCCGACGGGGACAGTCGGGCTTCCATCACGTGGCGATGATTCCCGAGGACTACGGTGCTGAACTGGCTGCTTACGCGCGCGAGGGCTGCGAAGTGGTCACTGAATTGAGGACGGCATCCGGGCGTGGCGCAGCCTACGTCGACACCCGATCCCTGTTCGGGCACATGACCGAGGTGTACTGGCCGAGCGAGGGCCTGCGCGCCCTGTATCGAGAGGTTGAAGAACTTGCCGCCGCATGGGACGGTCGCAATCTGGTGATCGAGGTCGATCCAGCCGCTTGATCAGGCCGACAGTTCACGCACCCAACGATGGTAATGCTGGATGGCCGGCTCGTTGCGCCCGATCAGGAAAGTCTGGTTCGCTCCGGAGTGCAGTGCGGCTTGCACCCTGCCGACGATTGCGTAGTCCTCGTCGCGAACCGCTTGCAGCGTCATGGCGCTGAACTCCCGGGCCGCTTCGAGGGCGGAGTCGTCTTTCGGCGGCGAGGGGCACAGGATGCTCTGCAGGGTCACCGTCCGATCCGGTGTGGAACCTGGAAAAACCTGCCCAATCAGCACCAGGCCCCCGACGATCCCCGAGATGGACAGGTTGGGAAATACCGAGTGCACCAGGCGGACGTAGCGGTCGGGGTCTGCGTCCAGTTGTGCCGGGTCGTGGACCTCGGCCAGCGTTGGGCGCGCGATGGTCAGTCGCTGGTGGGGACCAAAGGTGTCGTGGACCAGCAGGTTGCCGACCGTGTGTGGTCCCACCGTGCCTTGGTGCACTGAGTTGTGATGGTAAATCTCCAGGTAGCCGTCGAGGGTGGCCTTCCAGCCCGAGCCGGCGAGCTCCCGCTGCTCGAACAGGTGTAGTGCGCCGAGGTCGAGGGACTCCAGCAGGGGACCCATGCCGCCCAGCCAGGCATCGATATCGAGCTCGAGCCCTGGGGTCAGGAGGACCCAGATGATCCCGGCACGCTCCACGCAGGGCAGGCGGGTCAGCCCGCGCTGATCTCGATCGAAATCGCCGAAGGAGGCCGAACCGTATACGCCCACCAGGCGACCCGCGGCGTCGTAGGTCCAGGCATGGTATGGGCAGGTGAAGCGCGACTGGTGCCCGCGCCCTGACGGACACAGCACAGCACCGCGGTGGCGGCAGACATTCAGGAAGGCCTGCACGCTGCCGTCCGGCTGACGGGTCAGCAGCACGGGTCGGCCGAGGTATTCCCGCGCGAGGTAGTCGCCGGGTCGGGGTAGCTCGAGGCCAAGTGCCCAGGGCTGGGGGCGCTCCAGGAACACCCTGCCCAACTCGTGGGCGTAGCGATCAGTGTCCGTATAGGCTGCGAGTGGAACCTCCAGCGTGCCCGGCGCCAGGTCGGTGGTGCCTGCCCGAAAATGCTGCCAGGCCCGCTGGGCGAGTCGCGCGCGCGCATGCGAAGCGTTGCTGTTCATCTGGCGATGATAGCGCTCTTCAGGGCGCTGCCCAAAGTGGCCGCGGAGGCCTATACTTCCGGGAACATCAGCCGCCTGCGCGACCGGTGGCACGGGGGTGCACAATGAAACTGAGGGCGAAGATCCTGCTGGCCAGCGGCCTGCCGCTGCTGTTGCTGGTTGCCGTGGTGGCTATCCTGCTCCTGCAGCGGCTGTTTTCGACCCAACTGGACCTGGCCAAGGACTCCATCCGGGCCGAGGCCGAGGCGATCGCGCAGCGCCTGGAGGAAGAGAACCACCGAACCGTGCAGACTGCGGCCACCATGGCGCTGGCCCAGGAGCACGGTCTCTTCGGGCGCAGGGTGGATTCGGCGGCCTATGCCCGTGCCGTGCTGGAGGCCAACGCGGAATTCACCGGCGCTTACTTTGGATACGAGCCTGACGCCGACGGACGCGACCGTTCCACGGCTGCGGGGCTGGACGGGCGCGCCCTCGACGCGACCGGACGTTTCTTGCCTTACTGGTTCAGGGATGATGCAGCGGGCGGTGCGCTGGCCCTCACTCCCCTGGTCGACATGGACATCAGCTACTACTACCGCGGGTTGCGCAACCGCGTTTCTGGCGAGGCGGAAGAAACGGGTATCAGTCTGGAAAACGGCATCAGCCAACTGTACGACGGCAGGGCCCCCGTGGCCGGTTCCGTGCCGCTCATGATCACTGAGCCGTATATTTACGAGGGCAAGCTGATCGTGGAGCAGACCGCCCCGATCATGATCGACGGGCGCTTTCGCGGTCTCGCCGGTATCGATCGGGCGCTGACCCAGATCGATGATTTCCTGCGCTCTCAACGCCAGCACCAGAGCTCCGAGTTCCTGCTGGTCAGCACCCGCGGCCGCATCATCTCCGCGACCGGCTCGCCGGAATTGCGTACGCTTCCCCTGGAGGGCACTCCTTACGCTCCATGGCTGGAGCCCCTCTATCGCGGCGAGGCGCCAGAGGACGTGCGGCAACTGGACGATCCGCTGTCCGGCTCCTCCCGCTTCGTGGCCGCTGCAGCCATTCCCACCGGCAGCTGGCAACTGGTGGTTTCGGTGGATGAGGCTGAGATTCTTGGGCCGGTCAGGGCCGAGGTGCTGAAGACCCTGATGGTGATCTTGGCGGGACTGATCGTCGCGGCCGCCATCGCCTACCTGTTCACCCGGGCGCTGGTGGGTCGGGTGGAAACCGCTGCAGGTACCGCGGAGAAAGTGGCAGGTGGAGACCTGACCATTCGGGTCCAGGCCGAGGGCAGCGACGAGACCGGCGTGCTGCTCAGTTCGCTACGACACATGGTCGACTCGCTGGCGGGACTCCTTGGTAGGCTGAAGTCCTCCTCGGTGCAGCTGCTGTCGACGGCCAACGAGATCACCGCTACTTCGCGCAAGCAGGAACAGATCAACAACGACATCGGGGCGTCGACCAGCGAGATCGCGGCCTCCACCAGCGAGATCTCCGCGACGGCTCAGGAACTGCTCGGCGTGATGCGCGAGGTGTCGGCCTCTTCGGGCACCACCGCAGAGGTAGCGGCCGCGGGCCGTACCGACCTCGACAGCCTGCAGGACACCATGCAGGGCCTGCTGGCAGCGACCAGTTCCATTGCCGAGCGCCTCGAGGTCATGGCCCAGCGCGCCGAAAGCATCGGCACCGTGGTCACCACCATCACCAAGGTGGCGGACCAGACCAACCTGCTGTCCCTGAACGCGGCCATCGAGGCAGAGAAGGCCGGCGAGTATGGGGCGGGCTTCGCGGTAGTCTCGCGCGAGATCCGGCGGCTGGCCGACCAGGCCGCGGTTGCTACCCTCGACATCGGCAGGCTGGTGGGAGAAGTCCAGGAGTCGGTGTCCTCCGGCGTTGCGGAGATGTCCCGTTTCACCGCCAGGGTGCGTGATGGTGTGCGCGAGGTCACTGCCCTCAGCACCCAGTTGGGCACCGTCATCGAGGGTGTGGAATCGCTCAAGCCGCGTTTCGATGCCGCCCATCGCGGCATGGAGGCACAGGCGGCCGGGGCCGGGCAAATCAACGAAGCCATGCTGCAGTTGCGCGACATTGCGCTGCTGTCGGGCGAGTCGTCGCAGGCCACCCGGGCCGCCTCCGCGCAGCTGCTGGCGGCGGTGGAGGACCTGAAGACGGAAATTGCCCGTTTCAGGACCCGCTAGGGGCCGCACATGCTCCTGGTGCTGTTCAGGATCGGTGCCGAGCGTTACGGGCTGGATGCCCGCTCGCTGGTCGAGGTCCTGCCGGCGGTGCCCCTGCGGCCGCAGCGTGGGGCGCCCGCCGGATGTGCCGGACTGCTGGCCCATCGCGAGCGAACCATCCCCGTGATCGACCTGACGCTGATGGCAACCGGCAAACCTGCGGCCCAGCGGCTCAGTACCCGCATCGTGGTGGCTCACTATCGCGCCGGGCCACCGGGATCGAGGATCGGTCTTATGGTCGAGGAAGCGACTGATGCCCGCGAGGTCGCAGCAGAGGCGCTGGTGGATCCTGGCATCGCCACGCCCGACGCGCCCTATCTGGGTAAGGTGGTGGGCGAGGGCGATCAGCTGGTGCAGGTCGTCGAGCTCGAACGCTTGCTCAGTCCGGAACTGCGGAAGGCCTTGTTTCCCGGGAGTGGGCCGTGATCACGACCGCCCTGCTGGCCGAGGCGCGGCGGCTGTGCTCCGTGGCGGGGTTGTCGCAGGAGGTCTTCACCGACGGCCTGCTGGAGGCGGCCGTGGGCCGACGTGGCAAGGCGCTCGGCCTGCAGCCCGAGGCGTTCCTGTCGAGGTTGCGCAGCGACACGATCGAGCAGCGGAAGCTGGTCGAGGAGTTGCTGGTTCGTGAGAGCTGGTTCTGGCGGGACGTGCGACCTTTCGAGTGGTTCTCCGGATGGCTGCGGGAGGAGGGATGGCCTGCTCGCGGTGCGTTACGGGTGCTGAGCGCGCCCTGCGCCAATGGCGAGGAGGCTTACTCGATCCTGCTTGCCGCATTGCACATCGGGGTCAAGGCCTCTGCAATCCACGTTGATGCTTTGGACCTGAGCCTGCGTGGCCTCAAACTTGCTCGGGCGGGCCGGTACCGGTCCCGTGCGCTGCGCTCGCTCCCCGAGGAGCTGAGGGCGACTTACTTTGCGGAGCTGCCGGATGGCACCTTCCAACTGGATCCACGCTGCGTGTCCGGCGTGCGCTTCGAGCGTGCCAACCTCGCGGAGACCGGAGCGGTGGCGCGCGGTGCCCCCTACGACGTGATCTTCTGTCGCAACCTGTTGATCTATCTCGACACGTCGACGCGTGGCCGGCTACTGGCCGAGATCACGGCGAGCCTCACGCCTGGCGGCGCCCTGGTGCTCGGCCATGCTGAGGCGGCGCTCGTCAGCGATCTGCCGCTGACGGCGGTGCCGGATGGGTCGAGCTTCGCCTTCCTGCGCCGGCGGGCCACCGAGGCTCAGCGCCCCTTACGGCCAGTCTCTGTTACGGCGGCCGGCAAACGGTTGCGGCCGTCGGTCCAGTCTCCTCGGCCGCAGGCTGAGGTTACCGGTCCGGTCGCTCCACAGGGCACCGCAGCGAGCGAGGCTCGGGCGCTGGCTGATGCGGGACGATATCGGGAAGCGATGGAGGTGGCCGAGTCGCTGCGCCTCCGGGAACCCGGAGTGGCCGACCACGAATACCTGGTCGGCCTGCTGCATTCGGCCCTGGGTGATGCGGGCGCGGCGCGGCGTGCCTACCAGCGTGCGCTGTACCTGGATCCCTCGCATGGCCCCAGTCGTGAGCAGCTATCGCTGCTCCTCGATTCCAGTGGTGAGGCTGAGCGGGCCGCGCGCTTGAGACGCCGCCTGCCCAACAGGGAGGGCGCCATATGAGCGAGAGTGCCTCGCCCTGTTTCGACCGGATCGGCACCTGGGGGGATCGTAGCTGCCCACTACTCGTCCAGCACGTTCACTGCCGGAATTGCGAGACCTACGCCAGCATCGGCCGCAGCCTGCTCGAGCAGCCCGCGCCGGCAGGCTACCTGGGCGAATGGCGCGAGCGTGCCGCACGCAAGGATTCGGCGACGGCGCGGGAGGATCTGCGCTCGCTCACGGTATTCCGGCTCGGCAGCGAGTGGCTGGCCCTGCCGACTGCCGCGGTCAGGGAGGTCGCCGACCCGTTGCCGATCCGGCGACTGCCGCACCGTGACGATTCGCGCCTGCGCGGCCTGGTGAACCTGCGAGGTGAGGTGCTGCCCTGCGTGGACCTGGCGCGGCTGCTCGGCAGTGCCCCCCCTGCGGGCAAACAGGACGGCGCCTGGGAACGCATGCTGGTCATTGAACGCGAGGGCGCAGCCTGGGCCTTTTTAGTCGACGAGGTCGAGGGTATCCGGCGCGTCACCGGCGCCCAGCTGCGAAGACCGCCGGTCACGGTCGAAGAGGGTGCGGCGGGTTTCACGGAGTTTGTCTTCAGCGGCAGCCGCGGTGATGTGGGCCTGCTGGAGGAGGCGCTGGTCTTCCACGGGCTCAAGGATGTCTGCAGATGACCGAGCCCATCGACGCTTCGCTGCTTGAGTTGTTTGCCGAGGAGGCGGAGACGCAGTTGTCGGCGCTGTCGGAAGGGCTGGTGGCGCTGGAGACAGCGGCGGATGGCAAGGTGGTGCTGGATGCCTTGATGCGGGCGGCGCACTCGCTGAAGGGGGCGGCGCGGATCGTGGGGCTCGACCCGCTGGTGAAGGTCTCGCACGTGCTGGAGGACTATTTCGTTGCCGCGCTGAAGGGCGAGGTGACGGTGGGTCCGGCGGCGGTGGATGTGCTGCTCGGTGCGGTGGACTTCATCGGCTCCGTAGCTCGCGACGACGGCAGTCGCGTGGCGGCCCTGGCCGGCGAGGTGCCGGCGCTGGTGCGCAGGATGCAGGACTTGCGTTCCGGTGTG
>JAURLT010000019.1 GCA_030831085.1 Gammaproteobacteria bacterium | reverse complement strand
GTGTGGCCGGTCGGGCCGGGCGGATCAGGGTCAAATGGGGCCGCCAGGGACGGGCATCGGGCAACAGGCCGAGCGGCTCGAGTGCCAGCCACAGCGCCAGGTGCAGGCGGCGGGCCGGCGCGGGCACCCCGCCGCACACCGCCGCCCACAGCCTCGGACCCCGCCAGTGGTCCAGGGCATCGAGCTGCAACACGCAGGCCTCGGCCGCCGCCGCCACCGCCTGACCCGCCTCCAGCAAGGCCGGCAGGCGGGCCTCCGGCTGCAGGCCCAGGAAGGCCAGGGTGACGTGAAAATTCTCGGCCGGCACCGGCCGCCCGGGCAGGCCGGCGAGGCCTGCCAGCCGCTCGGCGACCGAGGCGCGGGTGAGCGGATCCGGCCAGTAGGCAAAGAACAGCCGGGCCGTGCCGGCCATGCCGCGCTCAGGCCTCCAGCAGGCCGTCGAGCGCGGCGGCCGCCGTGCGCCGGCGCACCGCCTCGCGATCGCCGGCAAAGTGATGCAAGCGGGCCGTGACCCGCACGGCCCCAGCCCGGCGCCGGGCCCAGGCGATCCAGACCGTGCCGATTGGCTTCAGCGCGCTGCCCCCACCGGGGCCCGCCACGCCGGTCACCGCCACCGCCTGCTCGACGCCGGCCGTGACCAACGCGCCCCGGGCCATGGCCCGCGCCACCTGCTCGCTGACCGCCCCATGGCGAGCGAGCACGCCCTCGCCCACCCCGAGCTCCGTCTGCTTGGCGCGGTTGCTGTAAGTGACCCAGCCGCACTCGAACCAGGTCGAGCTGCCGGCCAGGTCGGTGAGGGTCTTGGCGATGAGCCCACCCGTGCAGGACTCGGCGGTGGCGAGCCGCTGCCCGCCCCGCTGCAACTGCCTCGCCACCCGGCGCGCCCGCGCCAGAAGCGCTGCATCGGAGGGAGGCACGGGCATCAGTCTGTCTTGCCCCGGAAATTGGGTGCGCGCTTCTCGCGGAACGCGGCCACCGCCTCGCGCACCTCGGGCCCGCCGAGGCGGGCACCGAACACCTCGAGTTCCGCCTGCATCACGGCGTCCACCGTCGAGGCCTGGGCCTGCTTCATCAGGCGCTTGGTCTCCCGGAGGCCACCCAGCGGGAGCGCACCAAGCCGCGCGACCGTGGCGCGGGCCACCGCCAGGGACTGCCCCGGTGGGACCACGGCGGTGGCGAGCCCCCACTCCAGCGCGCGCGCAGCCGAAAGCGGCTCGGCCAGCATCAGCAGTTCGGCAGCGCGCAGGTGACCGACGCGTTGCGGCACTAGCAGGCTCGCCGCAAATTCCGGCACCAGCCCGAGCGCCACGAAGGGCATCGACAGGCGGGCGCTCTCGGCGAGGTAGACGAAATCGCAATGCAGCAGCAGGGTGGTCCCGATGCCCACGGCGTGCCCCTCCACCGCGGCCAGGACGGGCTTATCGAACTCCGCCAGTGCGCGCATGAAGCGCACCACCGGCCGGTCCGGGTCCGTGGAGGGCACGCCCACGAACTCCGCCAGGTCGTTACCCGCCGTGAACTGCCTGCCTTCGCCGGTGATCAAGAGGGCGTGGATGGCATCGTCTTCCCGTGCCGCCTGTACGCCTGCGGCGAGCGCCGCGTACATCTCGCGATTCAGCGCATTACGCCGCTCGGGACGACTGATGACGAGTTCCGCGCAACCGGACTCGACCCGGTAGGTGATGGACATGCCTCAGGATACCACCCTCAGGCGGCGGCTTCGGCAGGCTCGGCGGGCCGCGGAAGTGGGTATCTGGCAGCGGTGGCAACGGCCACGTGGAACACACCAAAAGCCAGCAGGAAGCCCAGAAAGGCCACCGGGTCCGGCGCCTCCAGACGATGCAGCGACAGGCCGATCACCATCGTGGCCGTGGAGTAGCCAACGTAAAACAGGAAGATCCGGCGCACCGGCCAGTGGGCACCGCGCAGGCGATGGTGATAGTGGCCGTTGTCTGCCGCAAACGGTGAAAGCCCACGGCGGATCCTGCGCAGGGTGCTGGAGAGGATCTCGAACACCGGGATCGCCACCAGCCACAGGAGTTCACCGACGGTGACGTGGACGTCCATGCCGCCGGGATCCGTCCAGCCATTCGGCAACTCGCCCTGAACCAGCAGGGCAAGCATGCTGATGGCAGCGAGCATGCCGATCATGGTGCTGCCGCCGTCGCCCATGAACACCAGATGTTTGCGCGGCACCGCAAAGGGCAGGTTGAACAGCAGGAACCCCGACAGCGCACCCACCATGGCTGCCGAGGAGACCGCAATCACCCAGCGATGGCCTTCCAGGGCCAGCGCCATGATGGCCAGGAAGGTGGTCAGGGCCACCCCGGCGGCGAGGCCATCCAGGCCGTCCAGCATGTTGAAGGCGTTGGTCAGTGCCACAGCAGCGAGCACACCCAGCGGCACGCCGAGCCAGCCCAGCGGGATGTCGCCGAAGCCGAACAGGTTGCCCAGTGACTCGACCCGGAAGCCGCTTACCGCAATCATCAGGATGGCCAGCGCGGCCTGATTCAGGAGTCGCGTCATGGGCTGGATGTCGTGACGATCATCGGCCAGCCCCACAACCAGCATCCATGCCGCGGCCAGCTGAAAGGGCCAAATAGGGTACGGCGACGGACTACCAAACACCGAAGACGCCACGACTACGGCCACGAAGATGGCAATGCCTCCCACCACGGGTACCGGCCGCCGATGACGCTTGCGACCGCCCGGATGATCCACCAGCCCCAGCCGCTCAGCCCAGGGAACCAGCAGGCCGACGATCAGCGTAGTGAGCAGGAAGGCCACCGAGGCAGCCTGCAGAAGGGGGACCGCCAACATCTCGGAATTCATCGCAAGGGTCTACGAGGTCCGGCGGGCCTAGCTCGGGCCGACCGCCACCAGCGCCGCCTGCCGACGCAGGCCGCGACGCTCCGCGGTCACCACGGCAAGGTGCCAAAGGCCGAAGACACCTACAAATGCCCAAAAGATAACGGGGTCCGACAGGTCAAGACGATGCATGGAGAGTCCGGTTAGCATCGCAGCCAGCGAAAACAACAGGTACAGCAGAAAGACGCTGCGCACGCTCCACCCCGCCCCGAGCAGCCGGTGATGATAATGCCCGTTGTCCGCCTGCATCGGTGACACCCGCGCCTTCAGCCTGCGCAGCGTAGTGCTGCAGATCTCGAATACCGGAATGGCCACCAGCCAGAGCAGTTCAGCCGGGTGAACGTTGGAGCCAAAGTCCTGAAACCCGTAACCCGGCGCCTTATCGACCATCTGACCCATACACATAGCCGCGATGCCAAAACCCAGCAACGTGCTGCCGCCATCGCCCATGAACACCAGCCACCTGCTGCGAATCGGCATGGGCAGATTGAACATAAGGAACCCCAGGATGGCGCCACCGCTCGCTGCCGTCGCGGCCATCAGCAGCGGCCTGCTCTCCTGCAGGGAGAGGGCGCACAGTGCCAGCATGGCAATCAGTGCCACCCCTCCCGCCAGGCCGTCGAGTCCGTCCAGCATGTTGAAGGCGTTGATCAGGGCCACCGTGGCCAGAATGGCAAACGGCAGCGCCAGGACCCCGAGTTCTATCGAGCCGGTTCCGAACAGGTTGCCGAGAGAGTTCACCTTGAAGCCGAGTGCCAGATAGGTTGCCGTCACCACGAGGGTTTGCAGGCCCAATCGCAGGCGAGGTGCCACATGGCCGCGATCGTCAACGACGCCTACGCAGAGCACCAGCAAGCAAGCCAGAAGGAAGAACGAATGCTGCACCAGCAGGGGCGGACCACACCACACAACCGCGGCCGTAGCCGACAGGAAAATGGCAATGCCACCCACCACCGGTATCGCGCCATGGTGCTGCTTGTGTCCGCCCGGCAAGTCAAGCAAACCGAGCCGTGGCGCAACCCGCGCCAGCAGCGGTACTGAAATGAGGGCCATCACCAAGGCGGACCCCGCCGTGATGAGCGCCAACGTCAACGATCCCTGTGCGACTGGCATGTGGAAGATTCCTGTCTTATCAGCACATTATGCGGGATCGCGAGACTCTTTTGAATGCTGCGTCGAGTTCCCATCGCCACGCTATACGCAGAAGTACGAAGGTACGGCGACCTGCGTCACAGAATTCTGGGCGCGCCGTACTACGGTGAGAAGACAGCTCAGCGGGCGGAACCGCTGAGGCTCACGTTGGCCGGCTGCAGGCCGGCTCCGGGCACGATTTCGAGGGTCGCGTTGTAGCGCCCTTTTGCAGTGGGCTCAAATCGCACCGCGATGGTGCAGCTTGCACCGATCGAGATCGTGGCAGCGCAGCCATTTGAGAATGAGAACGCGTCCAGATCACCAGAGGTCAACGACACGTTATTGATCGGCAGCACCAGCGTGCCGGTGTTGGTGACGGTCACGGGCAACGTCTGGCTTTGTCCAGTACGCAGCCGGGAAAAACCCAGGCGCGTGGGATCGACCGACCAGCCGGCCGCCGCGCCGACGCCAGTGAGGGTGATGGACTTGCTGCCGGCCTCGCCGGCGGCCTGCACCACCACGTTGGCCACGCGCGTGCC
>JAURLT010000094.1 GCA_030831085.1 Gammaproteobacteria bacterium | reverse complement strand
TGCCTCTGTGGAAGGGCTCCGGCCGAAGTTCTCCAGGGCGATACGGAACTTCATGGCTGCCAGCATCTGCCTGAGTGCGGTCAGTTCCCTGATCTGCTGGGCGGCGGCCTCTTCCCTGAACTGGAGCACGATCCGCGACGGGTCAATGGGAATGGCCTTGATCTGGGCGGCAAGGAAGTCGGCGAAGGTCGGATCCACCATGCTGTCGCGCGAGATCCTCACGAACAGTGCGCCGCTGCGCCGTGACGCACACAGGCCGAGCGAGGCCGTGACGACCCAGCGGTCGATGTCCGCGCTCAGGCCGTTGCGCTCCGCCACCTTCATGAATTCCGAGGGCAGGACCTCCTCGTTCTGCTCGTCACGCATGCGCAGGGCGACGTCGAACAGCGACAGGTTGTCGCCGCCGACCAGGCTGGCGATTGGTTGCTGGACCAGCCTGAAACGGTTTTCCGCCAACGCAGCCCGCAGGCGCAGCACCCAGGTCTTGTCAGAGCTCTGCAGTCTCAGCAGGGTGTCGGTTTTCTCCGGCGCGTGAACCCGGTTGCCACCCAGTTCCCGTCCGCGACGATTGGCCTGGAAGGCGTCCGTGGCGGGCCCACTCGGATCGGTCAGCGTGGGCGGAATGATCCCAAGGCCGACCGTGCAGGTCGCCGAGAAGGAACTGCTACCGGCCCTGAATACGTGCTCGCCCATGCGCTTGACTACATGCTCACACCAGGCCTCCGCCTCGCCGCCGTTGCCCCTCTGCAGAAGTACCATGAAGCCGGCGCCCGTCAGGCGTCCGGCGAGATCGCCGGGCTGGAGCAGTTCACGTAACCGCTGGGCGAATTCCACCAGGAAGTCTTCACCGGTGAGGATACCCAGCTGGGAGAGGATGTCCTCGTACCGGTCCGGCTCGATATAGGCCAGCTGCCTGATGCCGCCAACGGGATTGGCGGTCAGGGTCGAGCGCAGGGCTTCGAGGAAGTAGCGCCGGTGCAGGAGGCCCGTGGAGGGATCCTTCCTGAGCGCCTCCTCGAGTTGCTCCTGCAGCGCACGTTGGTCGCGTCCGGAGGCAATAGTCAGGCGCACTGCCGGTTCGCCGCCCGAATCAACGCGGATCAGGCTCAATTCCACCGCGCGCGACTTGCCCTGACGCTTGCTGGTAGAGGCTCTCAACAGGTTGCCTCCCCAGCTGTCCTGCAGACAGGCCGCGATGGCACCCTTGAGCGCGGGATGGCTATCCGGGTCGAAGGTGTCCATCAAGGGCAGGCCGACTACGGAATCGACGCTGGGCTGCTCGAGCAGCTCGATCCAGGCAGGATTGGCATCCACCACGATGCCCTCCTGCACGACCGCGATGGCATCGGCCGAGCCTTGCACCAGGTCGTTGAGTTGGCGTGCGTACTCGCGGGCGGCCGCCACGGTTTCTGCCAGCGAGCGCTCCAGGCGATAGCCCTGAAGTTCGCGTTCAAATACCATCACGAAGCGGCCAGGATCTCCCTGACTGACGGCATCGCGGGCGCCGCCCTGAATGCAGCGGGCGATGGAGGCCTCGCTGACCTCGTCGAGGACCACCAGCACAGGGACCCGCAGGCGCAGCTTGCCTCGCGCTTCCAAAAGGCTGGCCAGGTCGAGGGCACCCGGTTCCTCGAACAGCAGGATCATTTCCGGACGGATGCCGCGCAGTGCATCGGTGGGATCGTGCTCCGGACCAACCCAGCCAAGGTGCACGGGGTGGCCGGCATTGCGCAGGGTCTTGTTGACCCACTCGACTTGTTCCTGTCGAGCGGTGACGACGGCCAGCGGGATGGACTGTTGTTCCACGGGGAAAGAATAGCATTTTCGGCTGGCGGGGGGCCGGCCCAGCGGCTATGATCCGCGCCTTCCCAGGCGTAGCGGACAGGTTTCCCGACATGGCAAGCATCAGCACCAGCGATTTCAAATCGGGGCTCAAGATCCTCCTCGACGGGGACCCCTTCGTGATCGTCGAGAACGAGTTCGTCAAGCCGGGCAAGGGTCAGGCTTTCAACCGGGTCAGGATCCGTAACCTGAAAACCGGGCGAACTATCGAGAAGACCTTCAAGTCTGGCGACAGCGTGGAAGGTGCCGACGTGCAGGACGTAGACATGCAGTACCTCTACGGCGACGGCGATTTCTGGTACTTCATGCAACCGGAGTCCTTCGAGCAGCACACGGCCAGTAAGGAGGCCGTAGGCGATGCGGCGCAATGGCTCAAGGACGGGCTTGAGTGCATCGTCACTCTATGGAACGGGCAGCCGCTAACGGTGACCCCGCCGGCTCACGTCGAACTCAAGGTGGTCGAAACCGATCCCGGCATGAAGGGCGACACGGTCACCGGAGGCACCAAGCCTGCCAAGCTGGAAACCGGCGCGGTGGTGAAGGTGCCATTGTTCATCAACGAGGGCGAGGTGATCCGCGTGGACACCCGCAGCGCGGAGTACGTCGCCCGCGCCAAATAGGCCGTAGCTCAGCCAGCCGGATCCACGGCAGCGAGGGACCAGTCGCAGGATGCGACGATCAACCCTGCAGCCTGCTGCATGGCCATTTGGTCCTCTTCCGAGAAGCGTGCGGGCACCGGGCTGTCCAGGTCCAGTACGCCTAGCAGACGGGTCCCCATCATGAGCGGCACCACCAGCTCCGAACGTGAAGCGGCGTCGCAGGCGATGTGGCCCTCGAACCGCAGCACATCGTCCACCCGCTGGATACTGCGGGTCCGGGCTGCGGCCCCGCAAACGCCCCGATCGAGCTGAATCCTCACGCAAGCGGGCCGACCCTGAAAAGGCCCGAGCACCAGTTCACCACCGCGCAGCAGGTAGAAGCCTGCCCAGTTAAGGTCGGGCAGGGAGCCAAACAGCACCGCCGCGGCGTTGGCCAGGTTGGCCCAGGGGTCACGCTCACCGGACAGGACGCCTTCGAGCCATGCCAGCGCCTGGGTACGAGCCTCCTCTGGCGAACCGGGCGCGGCACTGGGTGGGCTGATATCCATGGCGTCAGTCCATGGTAAACGACACGGCCTGCTCGATGCGATCGAGTCCCAGCAGGTGCATGGCCAGCCGGTCGAAACCCAGCGCAACGCCTGAGCAGGCCGGCAGCCCGGCGTCCAGGGCGGCCAGCAGAGCCTGATCAATGGCCGCCGGCTTGCCCAGTCGCCGGCGGGCGGCGGCGTCGGCTTCGAATCGCTCGCGCTGTTCGGCCGGATCGGCCAGTTCATGGTAGCCGTTGGCGACTTCCATGCCGCCCAGATAGAGCTCGAAGCGCTCCGCTACTTTCACGCCATCGACGGTCTTCAGCTTCGCGAGGGAGGCCTGTGAGGCGGGATAGTCGTGCACCATCACCGGCCGGTCGTGGCCCAGCGCAGGCCCGGCGAGGGCACCCATCACCAGGTCGAGCAGCGCATCGCGGTCCTCGCGGATGTCCTCGGGCACGTCGAGCGCCCGTTCCGCCAGCGCCTCGCGAAGCTCTCGAGCGGTGCCCGTCAGACCATCCACGCCCACCGCCTGCAGGACGACTTCCCTGAAGGTCAGGCGCCGTGCGGGCACGGCGACGGCGCCGGACAGCCGTTGGACCAGACCTCCGACGTCATCCATCAATTCCTCGAGGCTGCGACCGACGCGGTACCATTCGATCATGGTGAACTCCGGCAAGTGCAGCCGGCCCCGCTCTCCATCCCGGAACACGCGGCATACCTGGAAGCAGTCGCCCAGGCCAGCGGCCAACAGCCGCTTCATCGAAAACTCTGGCGAGGTTTGCAGGAACCATGGTCCGGGCCTGCCGGACAAGCGGACCTCGACCGAGTCGAGCAGCGGATCGCTCACCGGTACAGGGCTCAACTGAGGCGTCTCGACCTCCACCGCGCCGGTTTCGGCGAAGTAACCACGGGCTCGGGCCAGCAGCGCCGCCCGGGCCCGGAGTGTGTCCAGGTCGGCGGTGGGCCGCCAGTTTCTATTCATGCCCCGATGACGGTCGCGAGGCGCCTGCCCATCTGCAGTCCGATGCCCGGCACGACGTCCTCATCCACGGTCAGCATGCCCGGGGGCAGGACCATGATCACGGTAGAGCCATAGTGAAACCGCCCAAGTTCGTCGCCTTTCTGCAGGTCGACACCTCCAGCCGGCAGCGAGAGCTCGATGGGCCGCCGGCCGCGGCCCCCGACCATCCCCTGCCAGGCGAGGCTCATGCTACCCACGAACAGCGCACCGACCAGTACTACAGCCATGGGGCCCGCGACGGTCTCGAATTCGAGCACCACGCGCTCGTTGCGGCAGAACAGTCGGGGCAGCACTGCGGTGGTAGCGTCGTTCACGCTGAACAGGCGGCCCGGACAGAACACCGCCCGCCGCACGCGGCCGGCCAACGGCATGTGGATGCGGTGATAGTTGTACGGCGCCAGATAGCAGGTCAGGAACAGACCCCCCTGAAGCCCATCGGCCATGCGCGGGTCATCGCCCAGAAGCTCGACCAGCGAGTAGGAGTGCCCCTTCGCCTGGATGAGCTGCCCGGCCTTGACAGGCCCGGCCTGGGTGAGGCGACCGTCCACGGGCGAGACCAGCGCCGCTGGGTGCGGGTCGACGGGCCGTGCGCCCGGTCGCAATGCCCGGGTGAAGAAATCATCGAAACAAGCGTAGTCGGCCACGGTAGGCGGATCGGCTTCATCAACCTTGACCCCAAAGGCCTTGACGAAGCCGCGCATGAGCGGCTGGGCGAGGCTACGCCAGCGGCAGCGCGAAGCCAGCCGCAGCAGAAACCCTAGCGCATGGTGCGGCAGTAGCCATTGCAGCGCGACGAACAGTCGGGCCCCCGCGCCGCTCATGCAGGATCGTCCATCGCGGTCGTAAACGCCACCACGGCCCGCACGCTGTCGGCGATACCGGCGGGTTCATGTGGCGCCGAGAGGATGGCGCGCAACTGCCCGCGGGGGTCGATCAGGAACAGCGCTGCGCCATGATCCACCGAGTAGTAACCCCCTTGATCCGGCGCGCCGATGAGGACTGGCACGCCGAGGTCTCCGGTCAGCCGGTCTAGCTGCTCGCGGGTCCCGCTGACGCCCAGGAAATCGGGGTCGAAATGACTGACGTAGGCCGTCAACCGGGCGGGGTCGTCGCGCTCCGGGTCCACCGAGACCATGACCACCCGCGGCCGTTTGGCCTTGGGCAGATCGTCGAGTGCAAGGCTGGCCTCATGCAGCGTGGCCAGCGTGAAGGGGCAGACATCCGGACAGGAGGCAAAACCAAAAAACAGCAGATGCCATCCGCCCTTCAGGTCGGCGCTGCCAAAACGGCCACCTGCGGCGTCGACCAGCTCGAAGTCAGCCAGGACGCGGGCCGGTTCGATCAGGGTGCCATGTGTCAGTTGCGGCGCCTCGGGTCGGCTCGACTGGGACAGCCACCAGCCGGCAAGGGTCGCCGAGGTCACCACGAGGAGGGCCAGCAAGAAATTAACTCTTTTGGACATGCGGCGATTATTCCACAGCGCGGCGTAGAATCCCGGCATGACCCCTACTCGTTTGCCGGCTTTTCCCCTCGTCGGGGAACTCATGGACTGGGCGGTGAGCCGCTTGCATGCGGCCGACCTCCACTATGGGCATGGCACCGACTCGGCCATCGACGAGGCCGGCGCACTGGTGTTCCACGCGCTCGGCATTCCCCATGAGGCGGCGCCGGAGGCCTATCGATGGGCCGCCACGGGCTCCGGGCGGCGTCGCGTCATGGCGCTGGTGCAGCGCCGGATACGCGAGCGGGTTCCGTCTGCCTACCTGACCGGCCGGACCTGGTTTGCTGGCCTCGAGATCGAGGTGACGCCTGCCGTGCTGATTCCCCGCTCGCCGATCGCCGAATTGATCGAAGCGGGCTTCGAGCCTTGGCGGGGCGGCTTGCCCGTCGAGTCGGTGCTGGAGATTGGTACCGGTTCCGGATGTATCGCCGTCGCTTGCGCGGCGTGGTTGCCGGGCGTCAGGGTTGACGCCGTCGACCTGTCCCATGCGGCCCTTGAGGTGGCCGCGCGGAATCTGCGCCGGCATGGATTACAGGGGCGGGTTCGGCTGGTTCAGTCCGACGTCTACGGGGGCGTGGCCGGGAAGCGTTACGATATCGTAGTGAGCAACCCGCCCTACGTGCCGAGCGCAGAGATGGACGGCCTGCCTCCCGAGTACGCGGACGAGCCGGCGCTGGCGCTGGAGGCCGGCCCGACGGGCCTCGACGTGGTGGAGCGGATACTGGCAGGTGCCAGCCGACACTTGCGGCCGGGCGGGCTGCTGGTGGTGGAGGTCGGTAGCCTGCGCGAAGCGGTGGAACGCAGATGGAGGAGCCTGCCGCTCACCTGGCTGCAGTTTCAGCGCGGCGGTGGCGATGTCATGCTGGTCAGGGCAGAGGATTGTGCACATGTCGGGTAACACGATCGGCAAGAGTTTCACCGTCACCACCTTTGGAGAAAGCCATGGACCCGCCGTCGGCGCCGTAGTGGACGGCTGCCCGCCTGGCCTGGCGATCAGCGAGGACGACCTGCAGGCCGACCTGGAGCGGCGCCGGACCGGTACCTCCAAGTTCACCAGCCAGCGCCGTGAGCCGGACCAGGTGCGCATCCTGTCCGGCGTCTTCGAGGGGCTGACTACTGGTGCCCCCATCGGTTTGCTGGTGGAGAACACCGACCAGCGCTCGCGGGACTACGACAAGATCAAGGACCGCTTTCGCCCCGGACACGCGGATTACACCTATCAGCAGAAGTACGGTCTGCGGGACTACCGCGGGGGTGGACGCGCCTCGGCGCGAACCACCGTCGCCACGGTGGCGGCCGGCGCCATCGCCCGGAAGTACCTCGGCGAGCGCCTCGACCTTACGGTCCAGGGCTGGCTGTCACGGATCGGCAGCCTCGATCTAGGTTGCGATGAGCTGGCCGTGGCCAACGATAATCCGTTCTTTTGTGCCGAGCCGGCGCGCCTGGGGGAGCTCGAGGCCTTGCTGTGGGACCTGCGCCGGCGTGGGGATTCAGTGGGTGCGCGGGTGAGTGCGATCGCCCGCGGCGTACCGGTCGGTCTCGGGGAGCCGATGTTCGACCGGCTGGATGCCGATGTGGCCCACGCCATGATGGGCATCAATGCTTCACGCGCCGTCGAGGTGGGCGACGGGGTGGAGGTGGCCCGCCAGCTTGGGAGTGAGCACCGTGACGAACTGTCTCCCCAGGGCTTTCGCAGCAACCACGGCGGCGGCACCCTGGGGGGCATCAGCACCGGCCAGGACCTGCTGGTCCACGTGTCCTTCAAGCCGACCTCGAGCATCCAGGTGCCCGGTGCGACCATCGACACCCAGGGCGGTCCCGTCGACATCGTCACCACCGGCCGCCATGATCCCTGTGTCGGACTCAGGGCGGTGCCCATCGTCGAGGCCATGCTGCTGATCGTGCTCATGGACCACGTATTGCGTCACCGAGCCCAGTGCGGCGAGGTGGACCGCACGACCCCTGACATCACGCGCCGCTGACTTGAGCCGCGGATTGAATTTCCATCTCGCGCAGGGGTACTTCTGGTACTTCGCTGCGGTTGGCGTGTTCGTGCCCTATTGGCCGCCGTTCCTGGCCTCGATCGGTTTCGATCCGCTGCAGATTGGGCTGTTGATGGGTGTGTTTGCCGGCTTGCGCGTCTTCGCCCCGCCGTTGTTCGCTCACGTGGTGGATCGCAGCGGCCGGCGACTCGAATGGCTCCGACGCGCCGCCGAGGTGTCCTGCCTTTGCGCCTTGCTGATGGGCTGGCTCCACGGCTTCTGGGCCGTGGCCCTCACCCTCGCCCTGTTCAGTGCTGCCTGGAACAGCATCACCTCGATCTACGACGCGCACGTCCTGGACAACCTCGGGGACGCGTCGGCCGACTATGGGCGCCTGCGCCTGTGGGGCTCGATCGGATTCATCGTGGCGGTAGTGGTGGTTGGCGAGTTGGTGGAGAGGGTCGCCCTGGCCGC
>JAURLT010000093.1 GCA_030831085.1 Gammaproteobacteria bacterium | reverse complement strand
TATGACCCGACCACGCTGGTGGATAGGCTGGTAGTGGTGGTCGCCAACCTCAAGCCCCGCAAGATGCGCTTCGGCGTGTCGGAGGGGATGGTGCTGGCAGCCGGCCCGGGCGGCGAGGAGATCTTCCTGCTGTCGCCCGATACGGGCGCCAGTCCCGGCATGCAGGTCAAGTGACCGCAGGCTCCGACGAACTCGTCGAGCGCATCTATGGACTGCTGCCGCAGACCCAGTGTCGGCGCTGCGGCTTCGAGGGCTGCCGGCCCTACGCCGAGGCGCTGGCCGAGGGCCTCACCCGGTCCAATCGCTGCCCGCCGGGGGGCGAACCGGTACTCAAGGCACTGGGTCAATTGCTGGGTGTCCAGGAGACCAGCCTGGATCCAGAATGCGGCAGCGAAGCTTCGCCCACCGTCGCACGGGTAATCGAGGTCGACTGCATCGGTTGTGCACGCTGTATCGACGCCTGTCCCACCGACGCCATCGTCGGCGCACGCAAGTGGATGCACACCGTGATCGCCGAGGACTGTTCCGGCTGCGAACTCTGCCTGCCGGCCTGTCCGGTCGATTGCATCAGCATGGTGGGCGCCCCTCACCTGCCAACACGACCGCTGGATGGCGCGGAAATCGCTGCGCGTGCCGCGCACTTCCACCGCCTGCAGAACCGCAGGGGGTCTCGCCTGGAGCGCCTGGCCACACGCCGGAGGATGGCGATGGCCAGCCGCCTCGATGAGCCCGAGCCATGAATCGGGACAAGCGCCGGCTGATTTTCGACCGCCTGCGGGCGGCCCATCCGCGACCCACTACCGAACTGGAGTACTCCACTCCCTTCCAGCTGCTGGTCGCAGTCATTCTCTCGGCCCAGTCCACCGACCGCGGGGTGAATCGCGTCACCCGGCAATTATTCCCCGCAGCGGGCACTCCGGAGGCCATAGCGACCCTCGGTGAGCAGGGTCTGGTGCCCTACCTGAAGACCATCGGCCTGTGGGCCAACAAGGCCCGTAACGTCGCCGCCACGGCCCGCATCATCATGGAGCAGCATGGTGGCGAGGTACCCCGCGAGCGCGAAGCCCTCGAGGCCCTGCCCGGAGTCGGCCGCAAAACGGCCAACGTGGTGCTCAACACCGCTTTCGGTGAACCTACCATCGCCGTCGACACCCACATCTTCCGCGTGTGCAATCGCACCGGGATCGCCCCCGGGCGCACCGTGCGCGCGGTCGAGGATCGGCTGCTCAGGGTGGTGGAGCCGGAGTTCAGGCAGGACGCCCATCATTGGCTGATCCTGCACGGGCGCTACGTATGCAAGGCCCGCAAGCCGGACTGCCCGGGTTGCCTGATCGCGGACCTCTGCGAATTCAGGCGCAAGACCCCCACGGAACCCGGCAGCCGCTAGAATCGGCGCATGCGGAAGCCCCCATTGCCCACCGGTGCCGGGCTCGGGTTGCGACGTCCCCTGATGGAGCAGCTCGAGGCCAGTGGCTGCGCCGGAATCGATTTTCTGGAACTGGCACCCGAAAACTGGATCGGGGTAGGTGGCCGGGATGGACGCCGGTTGCGCGCACTGACGGAGAGGCACCCCTTCGTTGCCCATGGACTGTCTGCCTCCCTGGGTGGCCCTGCCCCGCTGGATTTCGGGCTGCTGCTGGAGATCCGTGATTTCCTGGACCAGCACGGCGTGCTCGCCTACACGGAACACCTGAGCTATTGCAGCGATGACGGCCAACTCTACGACCTGATGCCGATTCCCTTCACCGAAGAGGCCGTACGGCGGGTGGCCAACCGGATCCGCGAGGCTCAGGACGTGCTCGAGCGGCCCATTGCGGTGGAGAACGTGTCCTATTACGCGGCGCCCGGTGCGGAAATGAGCGAGCTGGATTTCCTGCGCGGCGTGCTCGACGAGGCTGACTGCGGCCTGTTGCTCGACGTGAACAACGTCTTCGTCAATGCCACCAATCATGGTTACGACCCTGCCGCCTTCCTGGCGGGCCTGCCCAGGGATCGCGTCTGGTACCTGCACACGGCCGGGCACTACGTGGAGGCCGAGGACCTGCTGGTGGACACCCATGGGGCCGACGTGCGCGAGGAAGTCTGGTCGCTGCTGGCCGGCGCCTACCGCCTGTTCGGGGAACGACCGACGCTGCTCGAGCGGGACTTCAACTTTCCGCCGCTGGAGAAGCTTCGCGCGGATCTGGATCGGATCCGCAAACTCATGCAAGTCGACTGTTAGTCAGCCTCCCGATCAACTGAGAGCAACTCATGAACTCATCCACTTACCTGCACAAGACGCCGGAGGATTCGAGGCCTGGGTTCCTGTCCAGGGAGCGGATTATTGCCGGGCCAGGCTTCAACCGATGGCTGGTTCCCCCGTGTGCGCTCGCTATCCACCTGTGCATAGGAATGGCTTACGGCTTTTCAGTCTTCTGGCTGCCGCTATCCCGGACCCTCGGCATAAGTGAACCCGTTTCTTGCCAACCCGGCGCGGGCTTTCTGCATCAGCTGTTCACCACCACATGCGACTGGGAGATCTCCACGCTGGGTTGGCTGTATACCTTGTTTTTCGTGATGCTTGGCGGTTCCGCGGCCTTATTGGGGGGGTGGCTTGAACGGGTCGGCCCACGCAAAGCTGGTGTATTAAGCGCCGTGTGCTGGTGTGGCGGGATGATCATCTGCGCTCTAGGCATACGTAGTCATCAATTCTGGTTGATGCTACTGGGCGCCGGGATCATCGGTGGTATCGGACTGGGTATCGGTTACGTCTCGCCAGTCGCCACATTGATCAGGTGGTTTCCAGACCGTCGAGGCATGGCCACCGGCATGGCGATCATGGGCTTTGGCGGAGGCGCCATGATCGGCTCCCCACTGGCTACCGAACTGATGGAGTATTTCGCCACCGATACGGAAGTGGGCGTCTACCAGACATTCCTATGCATGGCGCTCGTGTATTTCGTCTTCATGATGGGTGGTGCACTGGGCTATAGGGTTCCGCCCACGGGCTGGCAACCTGCCAACTGGAATCCACCCTCCCTGCCAGCCAGCACTGCCATGGTCACGAGCCACCATGTGCATGCGACCCGGGTCTGGCGAATTCCCCAATTCTGGATGATCTGGATGGTGTTGTGCATGAACGTTTCCGCTGGCATTGGGGTGATTGGCATCGCCAGCCCTATGCTGCAGGAAGTCTTTGGGGGCAGCCTCATCGGGCAGGACAAGAAATTTATCGACCTCGACCAGAACGAGTTAAACGCCATCGCCGGTGTAGCGGCAGGTTTCACGGCTTTGCTTGCCCTATTCAACATTGGTGGCCGGCTCG
>JAURLT010000092.1 GCA_030831085.1 Gammaproteobacteria bacterium | reverse complement strand
GGAACTGACGCGCAGTCCGACGGTGAGGTCGACGACCTTGAGGATGATGGCCGACAACACCCCGGTGAAGACCACCGTGAACAGGACGCTCTTGACCTGCACCCAGACCTGCCCGCCGATGGTGGCCTCGCCCGGATCCCAGACGCCGCCGAGGGCAGGGAAGGCGAACACGCCGGTCAGGACCGCACCGACGATGCCGCCCACCGCGTGCACACCGAAGACGTCCAGCGAATCGTCGTAGCCCAGGGCCCGCTTCATCCTGGTGGAGGCGAGGAAGCAGAGCACACCCGCAGCAATACCGATGGCCAGCGCACCAATGGGCCCGACGGTCCCCGAGGCCGGGGTGATCGCCACCAGGCCGGCTACCGCTCCGGACACGATGCCCAGCCCGCTGGGCTTGCCGTGGGAGCCCCACTCGCTGAACATCCAGGCGAGCGCCGCGGCCGCGGTGGCGATCTGGGTGACCAGCATCGCCATGCCCGCCGAGCTGCCCGCGCTGACCGCGCTGCCGGCGTTGAAGCCGAACCAGCCCACCCACAGTAAGGAGGCACCGATGACGGTGAACGTCAGGCTGTGCGGGGGCATGGCGGTGCTCGGGAAGCCCTTGCGCTTGCCGATCATGATCGCGGCCACCAGTCCGGCAATGCCGGCGTTGATGTGCACTACGGTGCCGCCGGCAAAATCGAGCACGCCCCAGTCCCACATCAGGGCCCCGTCGCCGCTCCACACCATGTGGGTCATGGGCGCGTACACCAGGGTGAACCACAACACACTGAACAGCAACAGTGCCGAGAACTTCATGCGCTCAGCGAATGCGCCGACGATCAGTGCGGGCGTGATGATGGCAAAAGTCATCTGGAAGGTGGCGAACACCGATTCAGGTATCGTGCCCACCAGCGAGTCGAGGGTGATGTTGGTCATGAAGGCATTGCCAAGGCCGCCCACGAACGAGGCAAGGTTGACCGTGCCGGCTTCCATGCCCGTGGTGTCGAAGGCCAGGCTGTAGCCATAGATCATCCACAGCACCGACATGAGTGCGGTGATGGCAAAGCACTGCATCAGGACCGACAGGGCATTTTTCTGTCGAACCATGCCGGCATAGAACAGCGACAGCCCCGGGATGGTCATGAGCAGGACCAGCGCGGTGGCCGTGAGCATCCAGGCGGTGTCTCCGCTGTCCGGGCCGACCGCCTCGACGGCTGCCTCCTCCGCGAAGGCCAGTCCCGGCAGCAACAACGCTGCGGCGAACAGCAGCAGGAAGGCCAGGGCGGCCATCCGGGTCAGGTAAGACAGCCGATCCGGGCTGTGCCGCAAGGGCCGCGAAGTGACGGCCTGAGCCACTGGTGTCGATGTGTTCACTTGTTTCCTCCAACGGTCATCAGTTTCTGCAACGCTTCTTCTTCCTGCCGCCCGGGGCCGGGAGTGTTGTCCCTCCAGTCCCAGGCCGCACCAATCCTCGACCACATCACCTGCCCGGCTTCTCCCCGGCCGGCTCGGGCGATGTTGCAAACGGCCTCGGTTACCTGCTCGGCGAGGTCCTCCTCCACCGTCAGCTCTATCCGCAATCGCTGTTCCCAGACCTGCCGGTATTCGTTTCCCCGGTAGTACTCGGTCCGGCTGACTCCGTCCTCGTACAGCTCGATCTCCGTCACGGTCAGGTTGCCGATGCCCATCTGGGCGACTGCGAGGCGAAGGTCCTCCAGGCAATGCGGCCTCACTACGGCGGTGACGAGTTTCAGGCTCAATCTGCGTCCTCCAGACACATTTGTCCGAACCGGAGCCCCGCGGGACCCACTACCGTCCTGATCCATGTTTGCAGCTTCCGTGCCATTGGCGTTGATCATGCAAATCAACCGCTTGCCGGCCCAGGGGGGGCTCTTCGGGTGATTGCCGCACTATTTTGGAGCGTCGGTCATGGCCGTCTGCCTGTTCACGGGGCGGCGCTTGACCGAAAGGCTTCCTCACCGGATGCTGGGGGCGAACCCGGAGGCAATCATGATTCCAGAACCTGCACAGCTCGACGAACTGGCCCGGCGGCTGGCGGCTGCCGTCCCTGGAACGGCTGGTGCCCTGCGCGACGACCTGCAACGCAATTTCAGGGCCTTGCTACAGGGGGGGCTCGCCCGGCTCGACCTGGTCACTCGGCAGGAATTCGACGTTCAGGCGGCGGTCCTCAGGCGAACCCGGGAAAAACTGGAAGCCCTGGAACAGCGCCTCGCAAAGCTGGAGTAGTCGGCACCGGCTGGTTTCCGGTCCGGCTGCCGTGACGGCCAGCGCTTACACCCGTGCCCAGCTGGGCATGGAGGCTCCTCTGGTCACCGTCGAGGTCTACTGCGGCAACGGACTGCCCCAATTCAACCTGGTCGGGCTGGCCGAGGCCGCGGTCCGCGAGAGCCGCGAGCGGGTCCAGGCTGCCCTGATCAATTCCGGCTACTCCGTCCCTGCGGGTCGTATCGTCGTCAACCTCTCTCCGGCTGACCTGCCCAAGGAGGGAGGCCGCTACGACCTCGCGATTGCCATGGGGCTGCTGGCTGCCTCGGGCCAGATTCCGGCGGAATGGCTGCAGGAGGTCGAGCTATATGGCGAGTTGTCGCTCGCTGGTGCCCTGCGACCAGTGCCCGGATTGCTGGTCGCTACGGTCAGGGCGGCCGGCGAGGGTCGCGGTGTGGTCGTGCCCGAGGCCAACGAGGAAGAGGCCCGCCTGGCGGCCAGTGCCCGGGTTCTCGCAGTGCCGGATCTCACTGCCCTGGTTGGAGCGCTGCGCGACGGCGGTTCGGCCCGCTTCTCCGCTTCCAGACCGGTCACGCGGCCATGCCGCGGCGGCGCGCCGGAGCTGGCGGAGGTCCGCGGTCAGTCCGCAGCGAGACGGGCCCTGGAAATTGCGGCTGCGGGCGGGCACGCGCTGCTGATGGTGGGCCCTCCCGGGGCCGGCAAAAGCATGCTGGCCGCGCGCATGACTGGGCTGCTGCCGCCGCTCTCGGCCGAGGAAGCCACCGAGTGCGCGATGGTCCGCTCGCTGACCGGCGGGGGCCTGGGACAGGCGAACTGGCATTGCCGCCCTTTTCGTGCGCCCCACCATGCTGCGTCCGCCTCGGCCATCGTCGGTGGCGGCAGCCGCCCCATGCCGGGCGAGGTGTCGCTGGCTCATCACGGGGTGCTGTTTCTCGACGAGCTGCCCGAGTTCAACCGGGCCGTTCTGGAGGCCCTGCGCGAGCCGCTCGAATGCGGTAGCGTCAGGGTGGTTAGAGCCGGGTATCGGGCGAGTTTTCCGGCCCGGTTTCAGCTGGTGGCGGCCATGAACCCTTGTCCCTGCGGCTTTGCCGGCTACCGGGCGGATCGCTGCCGCTGCAGCCCCTCGCAGGTGCATCGTTACGCTGGCCGGGTGTCGGGGCCGCTCGTGGACCGTATCGACATGCACTTGTTCATGCAGCCATCCATGGGGCGCAGCGGCTCTGCCGATTCGTCGCTGAGCGAGTCCACCGCCACCGTGGCCGCACGGGTCGGGGCTGCCAGGGGGGTTCAGGCGCAGCGCGGCGCGTTGAATGCCCTGCTGGAGGGCGAGGCTCTGGACCGGGCTTGTGCGGTCGAGCCTGTTCTCAACCTGTGGCTGGAAGACGCCACCACCCGCCTGGGACTTTCTGCGAGGGCCCAGATCAAGGTCAGGCGGGTGGCCAGGACCATAGCGGACCTCGCCGGGCGCGCCCAGGTTGAACAGGCCGACCTGGCCGAAGCCTTGTCCTATCGGAGACTCGATCGAAGTCCCGCAGGCGGCTGACTCAGCGTGACTGCTCCACCATGTACTGCACGGCCTGGGCGACGAGCTCGTCAGTCAGGTCGGCTCGCCCCCCTTTGGCGGGCATGTATCCGGCCGAGCCCTGGTAGCCCTCAATGGCGTGCTTATTGAGGGTGTCCGTTCCCTGAGCGATGCGTGTCGACCATGCCTGGCGGTCACCGGTTTTGGGCGCCCCGCCGATGCCGTTGGCATGACAGGTGCCACAAACGGCCTCGTAGGTGGCCGGTCCATCGGCGGGCAGCGCGGCGGTCATGCCTGCCCCGGCGGGTTCCCCGGCCGAGGGCGTGGGCAGGATGGCCAACGCAGAGTTGTCCTGCCCTGCAACCGCGACCTGGCCGAAGGCTGCAGTGCGGCCGGCCACTTCTGCCTGCCGGATAGGATCGTTCAGGGAGTCGCCTGCGCCGAGCATGCGCGCGAGCACGAACAAACCCACTGTGACCGCGACGAGGATGCCGATCACGGCGCTGAACACGTTAAAAAAATGGTCGTCTTGCTTGCTCACAGGGGCTCCGCTGTCTGGGACGTTGCTTAACCCGTTGATTATAGCCCTGAGGGCAGCCGGCGAGAAAGTTGATGCATGGACGCCACGGGCCTGCGGCCGGTAGAATCCATGGTCGCTGATTGCAACGCGCCCGTAGCTCAGCTGGATAGAGTGACGGTCTCCGAAGCCGTAGGTCGTGGGTTCGAATCCCGCCGGGCGCGCCAGCTTTTCGGAGCCAGTTGACCCGACGGCGGGTTCGAACCCACGACAGAGAGCGATGGGGGTTCGACCAGCCCACGCGGGCGTGGGCGCAGGTCGTCGCGCGAAGCGCGGCGAGCCGGAGGCCGAGCGGCGTAGCGCCGCGAGCCATCCCGCCGGGCGCGCCAGCCTTTCCTACAGCCAGCCGCGTCGCCTGAAATAGAGATAAGGCACGATTGCCGATGCCAGCATCAGCAGCAGGGCCAGCGGATAGCCCAGGGGCCAGTCCAGCTCGGGCATGAAGTGGAAATTCATGCCATAGATGCTGGCTATCAGGGTCGGTGGCAGGAAGGCCACCGCAGCGACTGAAAAAATCTTGATGATGTTGTTCTGCTCGATATTGATGAGGCCGAGCGTAGCCTCGAGCAGGAAGGTGGTCTTGCCGCTGATGAAGGAGGCATGGTCCGACAGCGCCAGCGTGTCACGCGAGAGTGACTTCAGCCGTGAGCGGTTCTCGTGCCCGAGGCCGTGATGCCCTGATTGCTGCAGGAAACCCAGCACACGCCCGAGGGTGACCAGGCTCTCGCGCGACTTAGAGATGAGTTCGCCAGTCCGACCAATGCGCTCGAGGATCGCGCGGAGGTCGCGGGTGCCGTCGCGACTGGTAGCCGGTCGCGCGAAGATGTCCGCCGAGAGCTCATCGATGTCCAGGCTGATCCGCTCGAGGGTGTCCGCCATGCGCTCGATGATCGACTCGAGCAGTCCGGCCAGTACGGCCAGCGCCGACCCGGACGAGCCTGGATGCCGAGCCGCGTAGCTGGCGAAGCGGCGGAAGGGCAGGGGATCGAGGTGGCGGTTGGTGACCAGCGTATTGCCGGCCAGGATGAAGGTCACGGCGGTGGCCTCCGGGCGGTCGCTGTCGATCCGGGCCACCACCGTGGCCGTCATGTACAGGGCGCCGCGATCCTCATACAGGCGGCTGGAGGTTTCGATCTCCTTCATTTCCTCGCGGGTGGGCACCTCCACCCCGAGCAGCTTCTCCACTGCCTGCTCCTCGGCGGGCGTGGGGTCCAACAGATCCAGCCAAAGACTGTTCGCCGGGATAACTTCCGGTGTGGGCTCCAGCCTGACGAGGCCCTGCGGCTCCGGGATGAAACACTGGAGCACGCAGGGTTGTCCGGGCCTGCGGGCGCCCTAGCGGGCGCTGCGCTCGCGGACCGAGAGATCGGTCAGCAGCTGCATCAGAGGTTCCACGCCACCGGCCATGCTGACGTCGGTGATGTACTTGCCCTGTACCACGGCCATCGGCGTGTGATCCGCACGGTAGCGGCGAGCGAGGTTTTCGGCCTGGCGGATCTTGCTCTCCACGGCGAAGGACCTATAGACCCCGCCGAACTGTTCTGCGGTGATGCCATGGCCCGCCAGGAACTCCCTGACCCGCTTTTCGGTAGCCGCCGTGTCCACCCGGTTACCGGCCACGATGGTCAGCGGGCGGCGGTTCACATGCAGTTCCCGGAAGACTACCAGTTGCAATGCCTCGACCTTGCCGAGTGCCTCGAGGGTGTAGAACAGGCGCGCATCTTCGCGGGTGACTTCGTTCCAGACCACCGGCAACCTGACTACAGTGACGTAGTCGGGCTTGGCGCCGCGCTCCCAGGCTTCCAGCTGGGGCTCCAGGGTGAAGCAGTGCCCGCAGCCGTACCAGAATATTTCCGTGACCTCGACCTGGCCGGGCGCCACTGACACCGGCTGTGCTGCCGGCAGCGCGGTGAAATGCTTACCCTGTTGCCAGCGCGAGGGCAGGCCGGCTGGCGGCGCGGGAGTGGTTGCGGCCACTGCCTGAGCGATGGGGCTTACCGAGGAGGTCACCTCGTCCACGGTTTCCCCATCCTCGGGCTTGGCTTGCGGCGCCGCTACCGGAGCGGCCGGCTCGGTGGCCGGCTCGGTCCCCTCTGTGGCCGGTCCGGCGGCTGGAGCAGCAGGCTCCTGAGTGGGCGGCTCTCCGCCGCCACCGCAGGCGCTCAACAACAGGGCCAGCAGCAGGCAGGCCTGTGTCTTTGGGTTGATCATGGCGGTCTGGTCCTCCTTGCCGGTTCAACGCAGGCCCTGGACGTAGGAGGCCAGGGCACGCATTTCGTCGTCGGTGAGTTTGGGCGCAATGGCCTGCATCATGGCGTTGCCGGCCACCTTGCGTTCGCCGCTGGCATAGGCCCGCAGCTGGCTGTACGTGTATACCGAGTGCTGTGCGCGCAGGGCGGGAAACTGGGCCGGGCCGTTGCCCTTACCCTGGGGGCCATGGCACGCGATGCAGGCCGGCAACCCCCGCGCGGCATCGCCACCCCGGTAGAGCCTTTCGCCCAGCGCGTAGCTGGAGGGATCGGCCTCGAGGCCCTTGACGGTCTGCGCGGAAAAGTAGGCGCCGAGGTCGGCCATATCCTCGTCGCTCAGCATGAGCGCGTTCGGATACATCACCGGATTGTTACGCACCATCTGCTTGAACAGCGCAAGCTGAGCGGCAATGTATTCGGCGTGTTGCCCGGCGAGATTCGGCCATTCGGGGTTGAAACTGTTGCCGTCCACGCCGTGGCAGGCGCCACAGACCACCGCTTTCTGGGCACCCGCCGCCGCATCACCTGCCAGCGCCTCGGTTCCAGCCAGCATACCCATGAGGCTAAGGGCCACGATCACAGTCTTCATCCGCGCGAACTCCACTTGTCCAGGGGGCTGCGGCAGGCGCCCGGCTTGCCGCACAGCCTCGCATTATACTCACCCGCCGACCCACGATAAGAAGCCAGTCCCCGATGTCCCGCTACCCGATGGTCAGTTTCCTGAAAAGCGCCCACCGTCCGGGCGATTTCTGTCCGGACCTGGGGCTGGAGGTCGCCTTTGCCGGGCGCTCCAACAGTGGCAAATCCAGTGCCATCAACGCCATGCTGGGGCGACGTGACCTGGCCCGCACGAGTCGCACCCCAGGCCGCACTCAGTTGGTCAATTTTTTCGACCTGGGCGGCGAGCGCCGGGTGGTGGACCTGCCCGGCTATGGGTATGCGCGCGTTGCGCCCGCCCTGCGCCAGCACTGGAAGGGGCTGATGGAATCCTACTTCGGCCAGCGTACGGCGCTGGCGGGTCTGTTCCTGGTCATGGATTGCCGTAGGCCCCTGACCGACAGCGATTGGCAGATGATCGAATTTGCCGAGGCCCGAAGCTGTCCCATTCACGTCCTGCTCTCCAAGTCCGACAAGCCGGGCCGTAACGAGGCCCGCGCTGCGCTCCGCAAGGCCCAGGCCCAGCTTTCCGGCCGCGCTTCCGCCCAGATGTTCTCCGCGGTCACCGGCGAGGGGCTGGAGGCCGCGCGGCGCGTGCTGGACGGCTGGCTCGTCAAAAATAAAGGGCCGGCGGGCACCCGGCCCGCCGGCAATTTTGAGTCCGAATCGGGGGTATGACCCGGACTCGCCCGCCCAGGGAGAGAGCAGCGGGAAGCGCCGTAGCGCTTATGGGATGTGACTGGTGAGGCGGCGACGAGTTCCCCGCGTGCTCAGTGGGCCTCGTCCCAGTTCCGGCCTGCGCCGACCTCCACCTTCAGTGGCACCATGAGGGACGCCGCACCGGCCATGCAGGCCACCACCCGCGAGCGCACGGCCTCGAGCCTGGCCTCATCCACCTCGAGGACCAGCTCGTCGTGAACCTGCATGACCAGCTCCGCGCCGGGGTCCGCGCTGCGTATCCAGTCGTCGACCGCGAGCATGGCTCGCTTGATGATGTCGGCCGCGCTGCCCTGCATGGGAGCATTGATGGCGCTGCGCTCGGCGTACTGCTGCAGCTGGCGATTGCGGGCACGGATGTCGGGTAGGTAGAGCCGCCGCCCGAACACTGTTTCGACGTAGCCTTGCTCGCGGGCGAGCCGGCGGGTTTCCTCCATGTAGCGTTTTACGCCCGGGTAACGCTCGAAATAGCGATCTACGTATTCCTGTGCCTCGCCCCGGCCGATGCCCAGCTGCCGAGCCAGACCGAAGGCCGACATGCCGTAGATCAGGCCAAAATTGACCGCCTTGGCAGAACGGCGCTGTTCGGGGGTTACCGCACCGGGGTCGATATCCAGGACCTCGGCGGCCGTGGCTTCGTGGATGTCACGATCCTCGGCGAAGGCGCGCAACAGGCCCTCGTCGCCGGACAGGTGGGCCATGATCCGCAGTTCGATCTGCGAATAGTCGGCCGCCAGCAGTACTCGTCCCGGCGGGGCCACGAACGCCTGGCGAACCCGCCGCCCCTCGGCGGTCCGAACCGGGATGTTCTGCAGATTGGGGTCGCTCGATGACAAGCGGCCGGTGACGGCCACCGCCTGATGGTAGGAGGTATGCACCCGTCCGGTGGAGGGGTTCACCTGTTCGGGCAGCCGATCGACGTAGGTCGACTTCAGCTTGGCGAGGCTGCGATAGTCCAGGATCAATTGCGGCAGCGGAAAGTCCCCGGCCAATTCTTCCAGCACGTCTTCCGCGGTGGAGGGCTGGCCGGTTGGCGTCTTGCGCAGCACCGGCAGCCCGAGTTCGCCAAACAGGATTTCCTGCAGCTGCTTGGGGGAATCAAGATTGAAGTCCCGGCCGGCGGCTGCCACGACCTCCTGCCTGACCTCCGCGATCCGCTGGTCGATCTCCTGGCCTTGCTGGCCCAGCACTTCGACATCGACCAGCACTCCCCGGCGTTCCATCCTGAACAGCACTGCGAGCAGGGGAATCTCGACCTGGCAATACAGTTGCTGCAGGGCAGGCTGTAGCGCGAGCTCAGACCACAGCTTTTCATGCAGCCGCAGGGTGACGTCGGCGTCCTCCGCCGCATAGCGGGTCGCGACCGCCACGTCGACCTGACCAAAGGGCAGCTGCTTGGCGCCCTTGCCGGCAACTTCCTCGTAAGAAACCGTCTTGATGCCCAAGTACTGCCTGGCTACGGAGTCCATGTCGTGGCGGGTGGCGGTGGAGTCGAGCACGTAGGATTCCAGCATGGAGTCGTGCCGCATGCCCGCCAGCGCGATGCCGTGGTTGGCCAGAACGTGGGCATCGTACTTGAGGTGGTGGCCCAGCTTGGCCAGGGCTTCGTCCTCCAGCAGGGGACGTAGCCTGTCCAGCACTTCCCCGAGCGGCAGCTGTGCTGGTGCGCCCGGATAGTCGTGGGCCAGCGGTAGATAGGCAGCTTCGCCGGCCTTGACGCTGAAGGAGAGTCCGACGATCCGCGCCGCCATGTAATCGAGGCTGGTGGTCTCGGTGTCCAAGGCGAACACCTCTGCATCCCTCAGGCGTGCGATCCAGGCCTCAAGCGCGGCCATGTCCGTGATGCACTGGTAGTTGCCGTTGCTGGGCGCGGGCTCTCTGTCCGCTTTCGTGTCGTCGCGCGCCACAGCAGGCCCATCGCCTAGTGAGCGCAGCAGGGAATTCAGCTCCAGCTGGCCGTAGATCAAGCGCAGACGCTCGAGGTCCGGTTCGCCCGGGCACAGCCGCGCCGGTTCGAGGTCGAGATCGAGGTCGCAGCGGATGCTGGCAAGCCGGCGAGACAGCTCGAGTTGCTGCAGGTTGTCGCGTAGGCTCTCGCCGACCTTGCCCGGGATATCGCCTGCGTGGTGGACGATGGCGTCAAGCGTGCCGTACTGGTTAAGCCACTTGGCTGCCGTCTTGGGACCTACCTTCGGCACCCCGGGGATGTTGTCCGCGCTGTCGCCGACCAGCGCGAGGTAATCGACCATCTGGGAAGGCAGCACGTCGAACTTGTGCTTCACTCCGGCCTCGTCCAGCCGTGAACCGGTCATGGTGTTCACCAGCGTGACCTGCTTGTCCACCAGCTGTGCAAGATCCTTGTCGCCGGTAGAGACCACCGTACGCATACCGGCTGCCGAGGCCCGCGCCGCGAGCGTGCCGATCACGTCGTCGGCCTCCACCCCTTCGATCCTGAGTAGCGGCAGCCCCAGTGCCGCAACGGCTTCGAGCAGCGGGCCGACCTGGCTCCGCAGGTCGTCCGGCATGGGTGGACGGTGGGCTTTGTAGGCCTCGAACAGGTCGTCTCTGAAGGTCCTGCCCGGCGCATCGAAGACCACCGCCAGATGGCGGGGATGCTCTTCCTTGAGCAGTCGATTGAGCATGTTCAGGACGCCGAGTACCGCGCCGGTGGGTTGACCGCGCGAGGTGGTCAGCGGTGGGAGCGCATGAAAGGCCCGATACAGGTAGGACGAACCGTCGACCAGCCACAGCGTAGCCGGCTCACTCACCCGGCTCATCCTCTTCGGCTTCCACTGCGGAAGCCGGGCGTACCTCTACCGGGGTGTCCAGCCCCTCGTCAGGCAGGTACAGCGGCCCGGTCTGGCCGCAGGCCGCGAGGCCGAGGCTTGCTGCAAGCAGGCTGCCGCGCAACAGCCCGGTGATCATGCGGGCCTCTTGTGATCGATGACGGCCAGCGTCAGGCGCGACACGCAGACCAGGCGCGACTGCTCGTCGCGGATGTCGATGGACCAGACCTGGCTGCGGCCGCCGAGATGCAGCGGCCGCGCCACGCCGAAAACCTGCCCCTCGCGGACCGAGCGCAGGTGGTTGGCGTTGATCTCCTGGCCGACCACCAGCGACCGTGTCAGGTCGAGGGTGAGTGTGGCGCCCACGCTGCCAAGTGTCTCGGCGAGCGCGACCGAGGCGCCGCCGTGCAGGATCCCGTACGGTTGCCGGGTTCGCGCATCCACCGGCATGCAGCCCTCGATGGTGTCCGGGCCGATGGCAGTGAATTTGATGCCCAGCAGTTCGACGAGGGTGTCCGGATGGGCGCTGTTCAGCTGCTCAAGGGTTGGTGTGGTGCGCCAGATCGGCTTGGGTTGGGCGGTCATCGGGCCATTATAATCGTCGTATGGATGCCCATATCGAGGTGAGCACGCCCACCGTAGGCGTGGCGGGTTCGGCGTGGCGTTTCCCGGTACGCCGGATCTTTTGTGTCGGACGCAACTATGCCGATCACGTGCGTGAGATGGGCGGCGATCCTGGGCGGGAACCCCCCATTTTCTTCACCAAGCCGGCGGATGCCGTGGTACAGCCCGCGCATGCCATCCCCTATCCCCCACGCACCGGGGACCTGCATCACGAAGTGGAACTGGTGGTCGCCCTGGGCGCGGGGGGTGCCAATATTGGCACCCAGCAGGCGCTCGGCTGCGTGTTTGGCTATGCGGTCGGCAATGACCTCACCCGCCGTGACTTGCAGGCCGTGGCCCGCAAGGCGGGCGCGCCCTGGGATATGGCCAAGGGCTTTGACTGCTCGGCTCCCCTCGGCGAGATCCATCCGGCCAGTGCAGTCGGGCATCCGGCAAGCGGCCGGATCTGGCTGGCGGTCAACGGTGCGCTGCGCCAGGAGTCTGACCTCGCCAGCATGATCTGGTCGGTGCCGGAGATCATCGCTGAGCTGTCGACCTTCGCGGTCCTGCGGCCTGGCGACCTGATTTTTACGGGTACGCCGGAGGGCGTGGGACCTTTGCTTCCCGGTGATCGCGTGACCGCGGGCATCGACGGGCTCGGTGGGCTGGATCACCTCATCGTGGCCGCCTGAACCTCAGGCGATCCGGACGGGGATGCCGAGGTCGCGGATTCGCGTTGCCCACTCGGCCGGCCCACTTCGGTGAACCGACTCGCCGCGGGCGTCGACTGCCACGGTAACCGGCATGTCCTGAACCTCGAACTCGTAGATGGCCTCCATGCCCAGTTCCGGGAAGGCCAGCACGCGCGATTTGCGGATCGCCTTGGAGACCAGGTAGGCCGCGCCGCCCACCGCCATCAGGTAGGCCGCGCCGTGCCGCTTGATGGCCTCGATACCAGACGGGCCTCGCTCGGCCTTGCCGACCATGGCGATGAGCCCGGTCTTCTCGAGCATCATGTCAGTGAACTTGTCCATCCGCGTGGCCGTGGTCGGTCCCGCCGGGCCCACTACTTCGTCCCGCACCGGGTCGACCGGCCCAACGTAGTAAATCACCCGGTTGGTGAAGTCCACACCCTCGGGCAGGCCGGTGCCCGCTGCGAACAGGTCGGCGATCTTCTTGTGGGCCGCATCGCGCCCGGTGAGCATGCGCCCGTTGAGTAGCAGCGTCTCGCCCGGTTTCCAGCTGGCGACCTCTGCCCGGGTCAGGGCATCGAGGTTTACGCGTCGCGAATTCTGTCCGGGCGCCCAACTGATCTTCGGCCACAGGTCCAGCGAGGGCGGGTCAAGCACCGCAGGGCCCGAGCCGTCGAGCACGAAATGGGCATGCCGGGTTGCTGCGCAGTTGGGGATCATGGCGACCGGCTTGGAAGCCGCGTGGGTGGGGAAGGTGTTGATCTTGACGTCCAGCACGGTAGTCAGTCCGCCGAGTCCCTGGGCGCCGATGCCGAGCGCGTTGACCTTCTCGTAGAGTTCGATCCGCAGTTCCTCGAGCGGCGAGGCCGGCCCTCGTGCCAGCAGCTCATGCATGTCGATGGGATCCATCAGCGACTGCTTGGCCATCAGCATGGCCCGCTCGGCGGTGCCACCGACGCCAATTCCCAGCATCCCCGGCGGACACCAGCCGGCGCCCATGGTGGGCACGGTCTTCAGCACCCAGTCCACGATCGAGTCCGACGGGTTGAGCATGACGAACTTCGACTTGTTTTCCGAGCCGCCTCCCTTGGCCGCGACCGTCACGTCTACCTGCTCGCCGGGGACCAGCTCCACGTGGACAACCGCGGGGGTGTTGTCGCGGGTGTTCCGGCGCGCGAACAGAGGGTCATCGACCACCGAGGCTCGCAGGGTGTTGTCCGGGTCGGAATAGGCCCGCCTCACGCCGGCATCGACCATCTGCTGCAGGTCCGAGCGGCATTCCCAGCGTACGTCCATGCCCACCCTCAGGAACACGTTGACGATGCCCGTGTCCTGGCAGATCGGTCGCCTGCCCTCGGCACACATCCTCGAGTTGGTGAGAATCTGGGCGATGGCATCCCGCGCCGCGGGCGATTGCTCTCGCTCCCACGCCCGGGCGAGGTGGGTGATGTAGTCCGCAGGGTGGTAGTAACTGATGAATTGCAGCGCATCGGCGATGCTCTGGACCAAGTCATCCTCACGTATCAAAGCCAAGTCGGCGTTCCTCCGCGTTCAGAACTTCTCGGGGCGCAGGACCTCGACATCCTGCATGAACAGGATCATGGCGTAGTCCTGATAGTAGTGCTCGCGGAAATAGCTGGCGAGTCGCTCGGCCAGGCTCTCCTCGCAGACCACCTCGAGACGGATATTGCCCTCGTATTCCCAGTCCAGCGCCCGCTTGCCGCGATGGCCCTGGCCGCGCGCATCGGTGATGGTCCAGCCGCGCGCGCCAAGCTGGCGCAGGTCCTCGACCAATCGGCGCTCCAGTCCGGCCTCGGTCACGACGGTCAGCAGCTTGCGAACATGCATCGTCATGGTCAGCCCCCGAGCCAGTGGTTCGCCATCCAGTGATATAGCGGGATGCCGAGGAAGATGTTGAAGGGGAAGGTGATCGCCAGTGAGGCCGTCAGCGATAACGCCGGGTTGGCCTCCGGCACCGCCGAGCGGATTGCAGCCGGCGCAGCGATGTAGGAGGCGCTGGCGGCCAGAGTGCCCAGCAGTACCGCGCCCCCGGTCGAGAGACCCATCAGGGTCGCAAACCCGAGGCCGATCACCGCCATGACTGGCGGTGCCAGCACCCCCCAGGCCAGCAGGAAGGGGCCGTGGCGC
>JAURLT010000091.1 GCA_030831085.1 Gammaproteobacteria bacterium | reverse complement strand
CCGCGGCTTTGGCGTCTATGGAAGTAGTGAATGGCAAGCAACCTGATCATCGTCGAGTCACCGGCCAAGGCCAAGACCATCAAGAAGTACCTGGGCAAGGACTTCGAGGTGCTGGCCTCCTATGGCCACGTGCGCGACCTCGTAGAGAAGGAGGGCGCGGTCGATCCCGGGCACGGCTTCGCGATGAAGTACGACCTGATCGACAAGAACCGGCCGCGGGTCGACGCCATCGAGAAGGCGGCGCGGAAGGCCGATGCGCTGTTCCTGGCCACCGACCCCGATCGCGAGGGCGAGGCCATCTCCTGGCATCTGGCGGAGATCCTGCGCGAGCGTGGCGCGCTGGACGATCGCTCGGTCAAGCGGGTGCGTTTCTATGAAGTCACCCGCAACGCCATTCGGGAAGCGCTCGAGCACCCGGAAGAACTGAACGACAACCTGGTCAATGCCCAGCAGGCCCGGCGCGCACTTGATTACCTGGTCGGCTTCAATCTGTCGCCGCTTTTGTGGCGCAAGATCAAGCCCGGCCTGTCGGCGGGGCGCGTGCAGAGCGTGGCGCTTCGGCTCATCTGCGAGCGCGAGGACCAGATCCTCGCCTTCCAGCGCAAGGAATACTGGACCGTCGAGGCGCGCAGCAGCAAGGGCTCGGTGATCTTTCCCGCCCGCCTCAGCGAGTTCCGCGGCGAACGGGTGGAAGCCGACACCCAGAAGGAGCGCTTCAGCATCACCAGCGAGGCCCAGGCCCGCGAGGTGGAACAGGAATTGCTGGCTGCGGCTGGCGGCAGGCTCACGGTGGCCGCCGTCGAGCGCAAGCCCAAGCGGCGCAATCCCGCCCCGCCCTTCACCACCTCCACCCTGCAACAGGAAGCCGCACGCAAGCTCGGCTTCACCGCGCGTCGCACCATGCAGGCGGCACAGAAGCTCTACGAAGCCGGCTTCATCACCTACATGCGTACCGACTCGGTCTCGCTGTCGAACGACGCCGTCACCGAGATCCGCTCGACCATCCGCGACGTCTACGGCACCAAGGCCCTGTCACCGGCGGTCAACGTCTACCGCACCCGCTCGAAGAACGCGCAGGAGGCCCACGAGGCCATCAGGCCCACCTCCGCGGCCCTGACCACCCAGCGCGCGGACGGGGAGATCGAGGATGCCGACCAGCGCAGGCTGTATGCACTGGTCTGGAAGCGCGCCGTCGCCTCGCAGATGGCGCCCGCCGTGTTCGACACGGTCGCGGTCGACCTGGTGGCCGGCAGCAGCGCAGAGGTCACGGGTCGCGATCGGCACAGCTTCCGGGCCAGCGGCCAGACCCTGCTGGAGCCCGGGTTCCTCGCCGCCTATCACGAGGACCATGACGAGGACGAGGTCGCCGAAAGCGAGGATGAACGGCGCCTGCCGGCGCTGGAGGTGGGCGAGACCGTCGACCTGGCCGAACTGCTGCCGGAACAGCATTTCACCCAGCCGCCGCCGCGTTACACCGAGGCCAGCCTGGTCAAGGCGCTGGAAAACTTCGGCATCGGCCGACCTTCCACCTATGCCTCGATCATCGAGACCCTGCGCTACCGGCAGTACGTGGAGATGAACGGTCGGGCCTTCGTGCCGACCGACATCGGCAAGATCGTCTCGCGTTTCCTGGTCCGCTACTTTCCGACCTATGTCGACTACGGGTTCACGGCCAGCATGGAGGACCTGCTCGACGAGATCTCCAACGGCGAGCGGCAGTGGCGTCCGGAACTGCAGCGCTTCTGGGAACCCTTCAAGGAGCGGGTTGAGGAAATCGCCACCAGCGTCAGCCGCGAGGAAGTAGCAGAGGCCCGGGTGGTGGGCACCGACCCGGCCAGCGGCAAGCCGATCAGCGTACGCATGGGCCAGTACGGGCCCTTCGTTCAGCTCGGCACCAAGGACGACGAGGAAAAGCCCCGTTTCGCCAGCCTGCTGCCCGGACAGCGCATGCATGAGGTGACGCTGGTCGATGCGCTGAAGCTGTTGTCACTTCCTCGCGAGCTGGGCGAGGCGGCCGACGGCCGGCCCATCTCGGTAGGTCGCGGCCAGTACGGACCCTACGTCAAGTACGGCAGCAAGTTCGCCTCCATCAAGGAAGACGATCCCTTCACGCTGACGCTCGAGCGCGCGCTTGAGATCGTTGCGGCCAAGGAAAAAGCCGACGCGGAGCGCAACATCCAGGTCTATGCCAAGGAGGGCATCTCGGTGCTGGACGGGCGCTTCGGTCCCTACGTGACCGACGGTCGCAAGAACGCCAAGGTGCCGAAGCCCGCCGAAATCACCCGCGATACCGATGCCGATACCAAGGCACGCCTGTGGCGCCAGGCCGCCGCCGGGCTCAGCCTGGAGGAATGTCAGGAACTGCTGGCCGCGGCCCCGGAAGCCAAGGGTCGCTTCGGTCGGCGCGGCGCGGCGGCGCGGGGCGCACCGAAAAAGAAAGCGGCCGCGCCGACCAGCGCCCCACCAGCGGTGCGCAAGAAAGTCCCCGCCAAGCGGGCAGCGCGTAAGACCGCGACCAGCAGGAAGGGGAAGGCGAAGAAGTGAGCGCGGGGGTCGATCGCCGGGCCGTCAAGGCCTTCCTGGTAGACCTCCAGGCACGCATCTGTGCCGGCCTGGAGCAGGCCGACGGGCGGGGCCGCTTCCAGCAGGACCGTTGGGAGAGGCCGGAAGGCGGCGGCGGCGAAAGTCGGGTCCTGCGCGACGGTGCCCTGCTCGAACAAGGCGGCGTCAATTTTTCGCACGTGATGGGCGCGCGGATGCCCGCCTCGGCCACCCAGCATCGCCCGGAGCTGGCCGGCGCCTCCTTCGAGGCCATGGGCGTGTCGCTGGTGCTGCACCCGCACAACCCCTACATCCCCACTACTCACATGAACGTCAGGTTCTTCATCGCCGACCCCCCGGATGGGGAGCCGATCTGGTGGTTCGGTGGTGGCTTCGACCTGACTCCCTATTACCCGTTTCACGACGACGTGCTGCACTGGCATCGGGTCGCGCGCGCGGCCTGCCCTGACGAGGCCACCTATACCGCCCACAAGCGCTGGTGCGACGAGTACTTCTTCCTGCGGCACCGCAGCGAAACCCGCGGGGTGGGTGGCCTGTTTTTCGACGACCTGAACGCCTGGGGCTTCGAGAATTGTTTCGCTTACCAGCGGAACGTCGGCAACGCCTTTCTCGACGCCTACCTGCCGATCGTGGAACGCCGCCGCGAGCAGCCCTGGGGTGAGCGCGAGCGACGCTTCCAGCTGTACCGGCGCGGGCGTTACGTGGAGTTCAACCTGGTCTACGACCGCGGCACCCTGTTCGGCCTGCAGTCCGGCGGGCGCACCGAGTCGATCCTGATGTCCTTGCCCCCGCTGGTGCGCTGGGAATACGACTGGCACCCCGAGGCCGGCAGCGAGGAGGCGCGGTTGTACGACGGCTACCTGCGTCCTCGCGACTGGCTGGGGGAAGACGCGCGCGCATGACCGCAGGAAGCCGGGCTTGAACTACCGGCATGCCTATCATGCCGGCAATGCTGGCGACGTCCTCAAGCACCTGGTGTTGCTGGCAGTCCTCGAAGCCTTGCAGCGCAAGGACAAGCCGCTGTTCTACCTCGATACCCACGCCGGCCGCGGTGTTTACGACCTGGGCAGCGAGGCGGCCCGGCGCTCGAATGAGGCGGCCGGTGGGATTTTCGCACTGGCAGCGGCCGCTGAACTGCCTCCGCTGCCGCAGCGCTACCTGGCCCTGGTGGGCAGCTTCAACCCCGAGGATGGGCTTAAGACCTACCCTGGCTCACCGGCGCTCGCTGCAGCCGTGCTGCGCCCGGGCGACGCGGCCGCACTCTGCGAACTGCAGCCGCAAGAGGCGGCGGCCCTGCGCCGGCTGTTCGCCGGAGACGATCGCGTTGCCGTACACGAGCGGGACGGCTACGAGGCGCTGCGCGGATTGCTGCCCCCCAGGCAGGGGCGGGGGCTGGTGCTGATCGACCCTCCCTACGAGCGCAGGGAAGCCGAATACGACCTGGTGGTGGAAGCCCTGGCCCTCGCTGGAGAGCGCTGGCCGCAGGGCTGTCTGGCAGCCTGGTATCCGATCAAGCGACAGGAAGATGCAGATCGCTTCGTCGCGAGGGTGGCTGCGAGTGGTCGCGATGCCGTCCTGAAGGTTGAACTGACCCACCGGCCGGCCGACAACCGTGCCGGGCTCAATGGCTCCGGCATGATCCTGGTGAACGCGCCCTGGCAGCTGGATCAGGAACTCGAGCGGACCCTGCCGGCGGCGCACACCGCGCTCGCGCCGACGGGTGCCGGCGCGGCGCGGGTGGAGTGGATGGTGCCTCCGCGCTGACTCAGCGGGTCGGCTCTTCCTTCTTCATGGAGCCGCCGCACTTGCCTTCGCCACACTTGTGCTCGGCCTCCTTTTTCTGCTCGCCCTCGGCTTCCTTCTTGTGGTCGGCGCCGCACTTGTGCTCCTCGTCCTTCTTGCCACCACAGGAGTGGTCGCTGGTGAAGCGCAGGTAGCCACTGCCGAGGTCGTTGGCCGAAAATCCGGCCTGGGCCGGGGCGGCGACGGCCAGGCTGGTGGCGATCGCTGCGCCGAGGGCCAGCATGACTGGCTTGCGATGGTTCATGGTCTCTCTCCTTGTGGAAACAACAAATGACAGTGCCGGGATCATCATAAACTCTCGACGCTGAGACCTTAAGGCCGGCCAGGGGTTCCCCTCCTGGGCCGTGTATATTCTTTAATTCCCGCCCGGGACAGGGTCGGCATCAGCTGGGGGTCAGGTCATGAGTTCAAATGCCTATGGCAGTTTTCCGGGAACCCGACTGCGGCGCATGCGTCGGGCGGGGTTTTCCCGTCGGCTGATGCGCGAGACCCTGCTGACCCCGGATCAGCTGATCTGCCCCGTCTTCGTCATCGAGGGCGACGGCGGCCGCGTGCCGGTCGCCTCCATGCCCGACGTCGAGCGACTGACCCTCGGCGAGCTGCTCCGGGAGGGCGAGGCGCTGCTCGAGCTCGGCGTGCCTGCGGTCGCGCTGTTTCCGGTGGCGGCGCCAGAGAGCAAGAGCGCCGACGGCCGGGAAGCCTTCAACCCGGAGGGCCTGGCCCAGCGTGCCGTCCGGCTCCTGAAATCAAGGCTGCCGGAACTCGGCGTCATCACCGACGTGGCACTGGACCCCTTCACCACCCATGGCATGGACGGGATCATCGACGAAAACGGTTACGTCCTGAACGACGTCACCGTCGAGGTGCTGGTCAGGCAGGCGCTCTCTCATGCGGAGGCTGGGGCAGACATCGTCGCCCCCTCCGACATGATGGACGGCCGCATCGGCGCCATCCGCCAGGCCCTCGAGCAGGCCGGGCAGATCAACACGCGCATCCTCGCTTACTCGGCCAAGTACGCCTCCAGTTTTTACGGCCCGTTCCGTGATGCCGTGGGCTCTGCCGGCAACCTCGGCAAGGGCACCAAGCACGAGTTCCAGATGGACCCGGCCAACAGTGACGAGGCGCTCAGGGAAGTGGCACTGGACCTGCAGGAGGGGGCGGACATGGTGATGATCAAGCCCGGCCTGCCCTATCTCGATATCGTCAGGCGGGTGAAGGACACCTTTGGCGCCCCGACCTACGTCTACCAGGTCAGCGGCGAATACGCGATGCTGATGGCGGCCGCGCACAACGGCTGGCTCGACGAGCGGGCCGTAGCCCTGGAAAGCCTGCTCAGCATCCGCCGCGCCGGAGCCGATGGCATCCTGACCTACTTCGCCAGGAAGGCGGCAACCTGGCTGCGGGAAGGCTGATCAGCGGCATGGACCGCTACGTGCTGTTCGGCAACCCGGTGTCGCACAGCCTGTCACCGCTCATTCACGGGCTGTTCGCGCTGCAGTTCGACCAGCGGCTGGAATATGGACTGGTGAACGTGAGCGCTGCCGGTTTCGCCGGGGCCGCCGAGGCGTTCTTCGCCGAAGGCGGGTGCGGCGCCAACGTCACGGTACCGCACAAACAGGCTGCTGCTGTGCTGGCCGCAAGCCTGACGCCCCGCGCCCAGCAGGCTGCCGCAGTCAACACACTGCGGCCGGGCCCCGACGGGCTGGTCGGCGACAATACGGACGGCACGGGCCTGCTGCGCGACCTGCATGGCAATCTTGGCATCGCCCTGCGCGATGCGCGGGTACTGGTGATCGGCGCCGGCGGCGCGGTGCGCGGCATCCTGGGACCGCTGCTTGCGGAAGGACCGGCCTCACTGTGCATCGCGAATCGCACGCTGGCTGCCGCCCGGACGCTGGCCGACGGCTTCCGCGGGCTCGGGCCGGTCGAGGCCCGTGGGCTCGACGAACTCGATCACGGCTACTGGGACCTCATGATCAACGGCACCTCGGCCGGCCTGGCCGGTGGACTGCCGGGGCTGCCACGCACGTTGCCGGGTCGCTGCGCCGCCGCCTACGACCTCTCCTACTCGGGCCAAGGCGACACTGCCTTCCAGGCCTGGGCCCGCGAGGCCGGCTCACACCGCAGCTTTCAGGGACTGGGCATGCTGGTCGAACAGGCGGCCGAATCGTTCTTCCTGTGGCGCGGCCTGCGGCCAGCCACCGCCAACGTGATCGAGACCCTCAGGCGCTACTCAGGTAGCGGTTCTTGACCTGCACGTACCACTGCGCGCCGTAGGCGAGCCGCTCGACCTCGGTGGCGGTCAGGGTCCGCTTGAACCGGGCCGGTGCACCGACGTACATGGAGCGCGGTTCACAGGCCGTGCCCGGCGTCACCACGGCGCCGGCGGCAATGATCACGTCCGCCGCCAGGCTTGCTCCATCGAGGATGATGGCCCCGATCCCGATCAGGCAGCGGTCGCCGACCGTGCAGCCGTGCAGCACCGCCCGGTGGCCAATGGTCACGTCGTGGCCGACCTGGAGCGCAAAACCGCCCGGCTGGAATGGCCCATCGTGGGTCACGTGCAGGACAGCACCGTCCTGCACGCTGGTCCGTTCGCCGATCCGGATCCTGTGGACGTCCCCACGCACGACGGCCATGGGCCACACCGAACTGTCGGCACCGATCTCGACGTCACCGATCACCACGGCGGCCGGGTCGACATACACATCGCGGCCGAGGCGCGGGAGCACGCCCTCAAGTGCCCTGATACCAGTGGTCATCCCTCACTCCGGAGCCCGGGGAACCCGATGATATACTGCGGAAACTTTCCACACGGAGCCTGCAGCCATGGAACTCGCCATTTTTCTCGCGGTGGCCGTGGTCGTTACCCTCTACACCATCGGTGTCTACAACGGGCTGGTCACGCTGCGCGAGGCGATCAAGCAGGCCTGGGCCAACATCGACGTGTTGCTGGTACAACGCCATGACGAATTGCCCAAACTGGTCGAGACCTGCAAGGCTTACATGCAGTACGAGCAGGAGACCCTGGAGCGGATCATGAAGGCCCGCGCCTCCGTCTTTCAGGCCGCCGGCAGCGGCGACGTGGCCGCACTTGGAGCCGCCGAGACCTCCCTGCGAGCCGGGCTCGGCCAGCTGTTCGCCGTGGTGGAAAACTATCCCCAACTGAAGGCCGACGAGTCTTTCCAGTACCTGCAGGCCAGGATCACGACGCTGGAGGAGGGCATCGCGGACCGCCGCGAGCTGTACAACTCCTCGGTCAACCTCAACAACGTCCGGGTCCAGCAATTCCCGGACCTGCTGGTGGCCAAGGTCTTCAGCTTCAGCACGGCGCAGTTGCTGGAATTCGCCGACGAGCAGAAGCGAGACGTGGACGTGAAGACCCTGTTCGGCTGAAGTGGCGTCGCCCGAGTTCTGGTTCTTCATCACCTTCACCGCCGGCGGCGGCGCGGCCGGCCTCTGGTTTGGGCTCCGCTGGTGGCACTGGGCCAGGCTGATCGAGGACACGCCCACCTCGCAGATCCGCAGCGCCGCCCAAGGCCTGGTGGAGCTTGAGGGCACTGCCCGTGCCATGCCCGGCCTGCCGATCCGTGCCCCCCTTTCACGACGCGACTGTGTCTGGTGGAAATTCACGGTCGAAAAAAAAGGTGGCAACCAGCGTAATGGCTGGACCTCCATCCAGGAGGGCATCAGCGACGGTTTGTTCCACCTGCAGGACGCCACCGGCACGTGCATCGTTGATCCCGAGGGAGCGCGCGTGCTGCCTTCCCAAAGCAACACTTGGTACGGCTCGACACCTTTGCCAGAGGCCGGCCCACCAGCCCGCCGCGGGCTACACCTGTTCGGCAGGAAATACCGCTACACGGAAACCCGACTGCACGACGGTGACCCGCTCTACGCCATCGGCTGGTTCGCCACGGAACGCGGCGCCGGCCAGGCCAGCCTCAGCCATGAGGTCGCGCTGCTGCTCAGGGAGTGGAAGCGCGATCACCCCTCGTTGCTCGAGCGCTTTGACGAGAACGGCGATGGCGAACTCGGTCTGGCCGAGTGGGAACGGGCACGGGAGGCCGCTCACGCCGACGTGAAATCCAACCTCAGGGCCGAGTCCGTGCAGCCGGGTGTGCACGTGCTGCGCAAACCGGATCGGAAACATCCGCTGCTGCTGGCCGCCTGCAGACAGGGCAAGCTGGCCAACCGCTACCGGATCAGGGCGCTGGTGGGCCTGACCGCCTTCGTCGCGGCTGCGGGACTACTCGGTTACGTGTTCATCGGCGGCTGACCGAGGGCGTTACAATCGGGGCTCCCTGACTCGAGGACAGGCATGGACAATCCGCTGCTCGCCCCGGAGGGGCTTCCCGATTTCGCTGCCATCAAGGCGGCCCACGTAGAGCCCGCCGTGCGCACCATCATCGACCGGCATCGCAACCTGCTGGCCGCACTGCCGATCGAGGCGCCCTCCTTTGCCGGCGTAATCGAGCCCTTTGAAACCGCCAATCACGCCCTGGCCCGGGTCTGGAACGCGGTCCAGCACCTGGGTTCGGTCCTCGACAGCCCCGAACTGCGCGAGGCCTACAACACCTGCCGGGCCCTGGTGGCCGATTACCACGCCGAGGTCGGACAGAACACCAGTCTCTACCAGGCCTGCGCGGCCATCCTGCAGCGTGAATCCGCCGGGCTCGACCCCGAGCAGCGCAAGCTGCTGGACAACCTCCTGCGCGACTTCCGACTGGCCGGCGTCGCCCTGCCAGAGGCCGGGCGGACCCGATTTCGTGCGCTGATGCAGGAACTGGCGGTGCTCCAGGCCCGTTTCGACGAGAACGTCCTGGATGCCACCCAGGCCTGGTCGCTGCACGTGTGCTCGGGGGAGCGGCTCGCCGGCCTGTCACCCTCCGCGCTCTCCCGCGCTGCGGAAGCTGCTGCAGCTCATGGCCTCGACGGCTGGGTCTTTACGCTCGATGAGCCTAACTACGTGGCGGTCATGAACCATGCCGCCGATCGCGAGCTGCGTCGGGAGTTCTACCTTGGCTGGACCACACGCGCCTCGGACCGCGGGCCGCAGGCCGGTCAGTTCGATAACAGCGCGCTGATGGAGCAGATCCTGGGCCTGCGTCACGAGGCGGCGCAGCTGCTCGGCTTCGAGTCCTATGCAGACCTGTCGCTGGCTACCAAGATGGCTGCCTCACCGACCGAGGTGATGGCTTTCCTCCAGGACCTCGCCCGCCGCTACCGGCCGGCCGCGCTGATCGAGTTCAAGGCGCTCGGGGAGTTTGCTGGCGCGCCATTGGAGGCCTGGGACGTGGCCTTTCATGCCGAGAGGATGCGTCAGGAGCGCCACGCGATTTCCCAGGAGGCACTGCGCCAGTACTTCCCGCTGCCAAAGGTTCTGCAGGGCCTGTTCGAGGTGGCCAGGCGCCTGTACGGCGTGTCCATCGAGCATCAGGCAGGCATCTCCACCTGGCATCGCGACGTCAGCTACTACGCCATCCTGGACGGCCAGGGCCGCGAGCTGGCTGGCTTCTACCTCGATCCCTGCGCCAGGCAGGGCAAGCGGGGCGGGGCCTGGATGGACGACTGCATCAACCGCCGGGCCTTCGGCGGGCAGCGCATCATTCCCGTGGCCCAGCTGGTCTGTAATTTCACGCCGGCTGCGGGCAATGCGCCCCCTCTGTTGACCCACGGCGACGTGGTTACGCTGTTCCACGAATTCGGCCACGGTCTGCACCTGATGATGACGCAGGTGAACTATCCCAGCATCGCCGGCATCAGCGGGGTGCCCTGGGACGCAGTGGAACTGCCGAGCCAGTTCATGGAGCAATACGCCTGGCAGCCGGACGTGCTGCCGCTGATCTCCGCCCATCTGGAGACTGGCGAGCCCCTGCCGGCCGAGATGCTCGAGCGCCTGCTCGGCCTGCGCAGCTTCCACGCCGGGCTGGCCACGGTCAGGCAGCTGGAATTCGCCCTGTTCGACTTCCGTCTGCACGCTGGCTTTGACCCGCGCCGGGGTGGCCGGATCATGGAGGTGCTGGAAACGGTTCGTGGCGAAGTAGCCGTGGTCCGGCCGCCCGTGGACAACCGCTTCCCCCACGCTTTCCAGCACATCTTCTCAGGCGGCTATGCGGCCGGTTACTACAGCTACAAGTGGGCAGAGGTGCTCGCCGCCGATGCCTTCGCCGCCTTCGAGGACACCGGCATCTTCGATGCCACTGTCGCGATGCGCTTCCTCGACAGCATCCTCTCGCGGGGCGGCAGCCGTGACGTCATGGAGGCCTTCGTGGAATTCCGCGGTCGCCGGCCGGAGGTGCAACCGCTGCTGCGCCAGCACGGCCTCGCCGCATGAAGATCGCGAGCTGGAACGTCAATTCGCTGCGGGTGCGTCTGCCGCAACTGGCTACCTGGATGGATGGCGATCCAGCCGACGTGGTCGGACTCCAGGAGCTCAAGCTGCCGGACGAGGATTTCCCCGCCGAGGATATCGGCGGACTCGGCCTGCAGGCAGCCTGGTACGGACAGAAGACCTACAACGGCGTGGCGCTGCTTTCCAGGCTGCCGCTCAGCGAAGTGGTCAAAGGTATTCCCGGCCATGAGGACCCGCAGAAGCGGGTGATAGCCGCAACCATCGCCGGCGTCCGGGTCATCAATGTGTACGTGCCGAACGGACAATCGGTGGGCTCTGAGAAGTACGCCTACAAGCTGGACTGGATCGGACACCTGCAGCGCTACGTCGAGGAGGCGTTGCAGCGCTGGGAACGAGTGGTGCTGATGGGCGACTTCAACATCGCGCCGGACGACCGCGACGTGCACGACCCCGCAAAGTGGGCAGGCTCGGTCCATGTCAGCGAAGCGGAACGCGGCGCACTATCCGGGCTGATGGGACTCGGTCTGGTGGACACCTTCCGGCTGTTCGACCAGCCCGAGGGCGCCTACAGCTGGTGGGACTATCGCATGGGGGCCTTTCGCCGTAATCATGGCCTGCGCATCGACCTGGTGCTCGCCAGCCAGGCGCTCGCCCAGCGCTGTACCGAATGCCGGATCGATCGCGCACCGCGGGCCTGGGAGAGGCCCTCGGACCATGCCCCGGTGGTGGCCACGTTCGACATAGCCTGACGCGGCGTATCCCGAAACGTGACGCAGCGCACAGTTGGCAAACAGGACGTTGGTACTGTGCCGAGCACGCCGCCTACACTGTCTTCAGTCCCCTCCGAGGCAAGGCCGCTACCCGTGAACGCCCGTTATCGTCGCAGCGATTACGATGTCACCAATACGGTGCAGGTCAGCTCACCCGACGCGGTGCGGGATGCGGTGGTCGATCTTTTTGCCGCCACCTGGCCGGACTGCGACCTTGATCGCGTGGCGCGCGCCGTTGATGACTTCGCCCGCCTGTTCCATGGCGAGATGGAAGGCTACCTGGGGGTCGATACCGTCTATCACGACATGCAGCACTCGCTCGACGTGGTGCTCGCCGCGGCAAGGCTGCTGGTCGGTTGGGAACGTTCGGTGGAACCCTCCGCGCGATTCGGTGCCGAGCGCGCCACCATGGGACTGGTAGTCGCGCTGTTCCACGACGCCGGCTACATCCGCCTCGAGGGCGAGGCCGACGTAGCGAATGGTGCGGTCTTCACCCGCAACCATGTCACCCGCGGCGCCCGCTTCCTGGCCAGTTATCTGCCACAGATCGGCCTGGACCACTGGACGCCGGTGGCCACGCGGGTGGTGCACTTCACCGGTTATGAAGTCCCCTTCGACCGTATCCGGCTGGGCAATCCGCTGGATCGCAAGGTCGGCCACCTGCTGGGAACCGCCGACCTGCTGGCCCAGATGGCCGATCGCTGTTACCTGGAGAAGTGTCGCGATCGCCTGTACGCCGAGTTCGTGTTGGGCGGTATCGCCACCTATCCGGGCACCGAGGGTATCAAGGTCAACTATGGGTCGGGACTCGACCTGCTGCGCCAGACACCTCACTTCGTGCGTTCGGTGATCCGCGACCGCCTCGAAGCTGCCTTCGAACACAGCTACCGCTACCTGCAGGCGGTGTTCGACGGACGCAATCCCTACATGGAAGCCATCGACCGCAACGTCGCCTTCCTGCGCGAGCTGATGCGCAACCAGCGCTGGCCGATGCTGCGACGCAAGCCGCCGGTGTTCACCGTCAACGCCAATCCCATGGACGAGGTGCGCTCGCTGATGGTGCAGCACCTCGAGGACACCTGGGGCCCGGCGCTCTCTCCGTTTGCCAACAACGGCCCTTGACCTAGCCGGGCGGCGGGTCGATCGTGGCCACCCAGTGGCGGTGAATGCCCGCCAGTCGGGGCATCACTTCCTCAAGGCCCAGCAAGCCAGAGCCCTCGAGCGCCTCGCTCAGCAGGTCGACGGTCAGGGCGGATAAGGCCGGCGCCGCTACCGCCGCGTGGCTGTAGTGCCACGGCTCGGGGCGCACACCGCCGCAGCCGCTGCGGTAAGGGCGGAAAAAGCCATGGGTCCAGGCATGCTCCTCGAGCCAGCCGGACAACCTGCCGAATATCCCACCCTCCGCATACTCCTCCGGATGAAGCCGTGGACGGTACCCTGACGGCAGGGCGGCGCGGTCGATGAGGTCGAGGTCGCTGCCCCAATGATGCCGGCTGGCACCAGGCAACGCGGTCCAGGTGAGGAGCAGGTCGACACGCGCGCCCGGAGACACCCCCAGCGGATCTACCGGGCGACCCTCGGCATCCTCCACCGGCCTGCGTCCCTCGAACTTCTCGTTCCAGATGGTGCGCTGACGCGTGAAGTCGCGAAACGCCGAAGCCGGGACGAGGTCGATGCCCGCGCCGGCTGCCGCCTCACGCATGGACTGCAGCGCCACGACGGTCTCGTGATGCAGCAGGCAGCCCAACTCGGGATGACGGCTGAGGTGGCCCGTTTCGCGGCCGGTGAGCTCGCGTGAATTCACCCCCCAATCCTACACCGCCCGGTTTGACGACACCTGCAGAGGTCTCCATCATCGCCCTCCGTGACCTCTGCATCGCTACCAAGAAACCTCACCCTGGCCCTGGGTTACGTGCTGGTGTTGGGAGTGGCCGTCGCCCTCGCAATCGCGTGGGCGGGAGGCGGGGCCGCGCTCGCGCACGCCGCACCGTACCTCATGCTCGGCCTGGGAGCGGCCCTGGTGCTCGCCTTGCTGGCCAATCGCATCCTGGGGGTCGAGCCCCCGCGCGATCACCCGACCGCGCTGGTCGACAAGCTCTCACGCCAACTCAGCGAGCGCGAGGCCAACCTGCGCTGGCTGGAGGCCATCGTTCAGCATATCGGCGAGGCCGTGTTCGTGGTCACCCCCGATGGCCTCATTCGCAAGGCCAATGTGGCGGCGAGTGCCTTGACCGGGCTCGAGCCCCGGCAGCTGCTGCGGCGGCCTTTCGTCGAGCTGCTGACCGAGTCCGAGCGAAGCAAGTTCGAGCTGGCCACCGCCGCCCACCAGAAACAAGAGACGGCGCTAGCCGGGAAGGATGGCAGCTCGATCGCCGTGTCCATGACTGGCTCGTGCATCCGCGAAAGCGAGAGCCAACCGCCGATCGGCTGCGTGTTCATCCTGCACGACATCCGCGAGCGCAAGCGCAGCGAGCAGCGCATCCGCTACCTGGCCAGCCACGATTCCCTGACCCGCATTCCCAACCGGCTGCAGTTCCAGCATTCGCTGCAGCAGGCGATGGCCCGGGCGCGGCGCAAGGGTCAGCGTCTGGCCATGCTGTACCTGGACCTGGACCGCTTCAAGGAGGTCAACGACAACCTGGGCCACGCCGCTGGGGACAAGACCCTCGAGGTGTTGAGCGAAAGACTGGTGGGCGGGCTCGCCGAGGGCATGACCCTGGGCAGGCTGGCCGGCGACGAATT
>JAURLT010000018.1 GCA_030831085.1 Gammaproteobacteria bacterium | reverse complement strand
GGCGGCGGCGGCCGCCGGGCAAGCACTGCCAGCCCCTCCCAGGCCCCGTCCGGGGAGCCTGCCCCTGCTGCCACGATCCTGACAGGCGTGGCCGGCGCATAGTGACTTGCCTGATCACCGGGTGCCCGTGGCGTTGGTCCGCTCGGCGCGTCGACGGTCCCGGCCACCTCGCGCAGCTGGCTGATGGTGATGGCGCCCGGCCGCAGGAGGAAGACCCGACCATCAAGACAGGCCACGATGGTCGACTCCAGCCCGACCTGGCAATCACCGCCCTCCAGGATCAGCGGCGCCTCGGCGCCAAATTCGGCCAGCACGTGTGCCGCGCGGGTCGGGCTGACCCGCCCGTATCGATTGGCAGAGGGCGCAGCGATGCCGCCACCGAAGGCCTCCAGCAGCGCTTTTGCAACCGGATGCGCAGGCACCCTGAGCGCGACCGTGTCCTGACCACCCGTGACCTCGTCCGGCACCGAGGTGGCCCGCCTCAGTACCAGGGTCAGCGGGCCCGGCCAGAATCGCTCGGCCAGGGCGCGGGCCACGGGCGGCACCTCACTGGACCACTCCCCGAGCTGCTCGGCCGATGCGAGATGCACGATCAAGGGATGGCTGGAAGGCCTGCCCTTCAGTCGATAGACTTCACGCAGCGCTTCCACGTTGCCTGCGTCCGCGCCCAGCCCGTAGACGGTCTCGGTGGGCAATGCGACCAGCCCACCCGAGCGCAGCACCTCCACCGCCCTGGCGATCTCAGCGGGTCCTGCCATGGAGCTCATGGCCGGCGGCGCGCCCAACCGTCAGTACCGCGCTCCAGGAGATAGGCGGGCCAGTAGTGTTCGTCCGGGGTCAGCGTGATCAGCTCCGGTGTGCCGTTCCAGTCCACCAGTTTCAACCTGAGTGAACTGCCGTCCGGCCTATCGACCACCTCGGCCATGAACCCGTCCAGATCGGTCACGGGTCGTCCGTCCACTTCCGTGATGCGCCTACCGGCCAGCAGGCGAAAGCGACTGGCCGGAGAACCAAACATGAAATAGGCCACGAACACGCCGCTGGCCTCGATGCCGCGCTGCGCCGACATCGCCCGATGCGGATCATGCAGCGTGGCACCCGACCAGACCAGCACCCGGTCCAGGTCGACACCCGACCAGCCGACCGGCTCGACGCTGAGGCTGACCTCGGTACCGGCACGCCACACCAGCAGCCGGCGCGGGCCCGCCACCGTCGCTGCCTCCGCTTCACGGAAAGTGTTGACGACCTGCCCGTCGATAGCCAGCAGCAGATCCCCCGGCTCGACCACGCCAACAGCGGGAGAACCGGCCACGACCCGCTCGGCCATCAGCAGCGAGCGCCGGGTAGGAGAATGCTCACTGACCCGGCCGGTCCAAGCATCGTCGAGGCCCATCCGGCGCGCGGTCGCCAGCGAAACGGGCCGCCATTCCACCTCCAGCGACTGCACGATGCCATCGCGGTCGTAAGCCTCGATCAGCGACCGGACGTCCTCGACTGCTATGCCCTGCCAGACCTGTGCAGTCCGGCGCCCGTCCTGATAGGCGAAGGTGGCCCAGATGGCCTGCACGACGCCAGACGCATCCGCCAGCACGCCGTCAAAATCGACCGGACCGTTCACCAGGCGCAGCGTTTCCAGGTTGGCCTCGCGGAAGGCCAGCGAGCTCGACACCGGGAAGTCGACCGGGTCCAGCGACGCCACCCGGGTAACTTGCCCAACCAAACGGCCATCAGCCTTGAAGCCCACTGCCCAGGCCTCGTCTGCAGGACGCAGGCCGGCCTCACCGAGCCGCGCGGACCTGACCGGTGTGGCACCCAGCGCCTGGGGGTCGTAAGTCAGCAGCGCGAGGTTGTGCAGCGGGTGGACCCAGGCGACCTGCGCCGACAGCTCGAGCGTAGAGGCGAACGTGAGCCTTGCGACCCCGAGCGAGGTGGGCACCGTATTGCGGTCGACCAGCACCAGCCCGCGACTCGCATCGACGATGAGCCCGGTGCCCCGGTAATTGCGCTCGGTGGCGCCGAGTACCGAGTAGGGCATGTCGAAACGAACCTGCACCAGCGATGGGGCCAGCGCGTCGAGCACCGGATCACCCGTGGCATCGAAACGGGTCGGGGTAGCCGGCCCTGCCTGGCGCGGCCCTGCGACCGGCGGCTCCGGCAGGTCCTGACAGGGCCAGCGCCCTGCCACGTCATCACGACGGCAGGTCCGGGCAGGGAACCAGCGCCGGTCCATGCGCACGGCACTCACCCGGGAACTGAGCGGCTCTTCCGGCCTGACGTAACGCACCTGAACCAACTGGTCCTGGGCCACTTCGGCCAGCGCCTTAACCAGGTCGTCGAGCGCCGCGACGGGTACGCCGTCGAGCTCCTGGACCACGGCGCCTCTCGGCACGCCAGCCTGGGTCAACAGGAAACCGGGATTCGCCACGTAAACGCCTCGCATGGGCAGGTTCAGGTGACGGGCCATCTGCCATGACAGGTCGTGCAGCATGGTGTCACCCAACTCAAGCAGGCTGGCCGGCGACAAGGACTCCAGATCCGCAACCTGCAGGTCGACACGGCTCGCAAGACCACCGCGCTCGACCTCGACGCTCAGCCTCCTGCCCACCGAGTCGTCGAGTTGGGCGGCCAGTGCGTCGAACTCGGCGACCGGGCTGCCATCGAGCGCAGTCAGGATATCGCCGACCTCGAGCTGCCCGGCAGCCTCGCTGCCCGGCTGGACTTCGGCGACCACCAGCATGCCGGTGCGGGCGGGAAACCGCGCCCGATGACGACGCTCCGTTGCACTCGTCAGGCCCAGACGGCGCAACTGGTCATAAGGCGTGTAGCGAAATACGACCTGCAGGGTGCCACGAGTGACGACCTGCCCGGACTGCAACAGGGCCAGGGCCCTGGCCACCCGGGACAGGGGCAGGTAGAAGCTGGAGGCCGCCCCGGTCGAGCCCCCGGCATTGAGCCCGACGACCTTGCCCGTGACGTCGATCACCGGGGAGCCGGACGAACCGCCCGAGGTGCTGGAAGCCGCCTGCAGGTAGAAGGTATTGAAGTCGTTGTACTTGCCCCGGCCGTAATCCGGCGCTTCCCGATCGATCCGCGCCAGGGTGCCGGCGAGGATGGACAATTGCTCGCCCGCATCATTGCCGAGCACACGAATGTCAGTGCCGACGCGCGCTCCCGTGGGATGCAGGCGCAAGGCGCGCGGCGCCGCGAAGCGCAAGCTGGCCGGGTCGTAGCGATAGAACCCGAAATCGTGGACCGGATCGCGATAGACCGGCTGCAGGACCACTTCCTCGCGGTTCTGGAAGATCGCCCTGGCCGTCACGGGACCGGGCGTGACCACGTGCCGATTGGTCAGGATGAGGCCGCGCTCAGCGTCCACCACAAAGCCGGTGGCCTGGGTGGAGACGTTCCACTCCGTGTCGAAGGCGCGGACGGCATCGACCTGAATCGCTACCACGGACGGCGCCACTCGCTCCAGCGTAGCGGCCCAGTCCGCGGCGAGCGCCGTACCCGGCGCGAGCACCAGCAACAGCACGCCGAGCGGTACCCGCGCGAAAGACATCCGCTCAGTCCAGCCCGTAGCCGAATTCCCGACGGAAGGCCTCGGCAAAGGCCTCGCGCGTGAAGCGATGATTCTGGGTGCCATGGCAGGCGATCTTGAGCGCGCCCATCAGCGACGCCACACGACCGGCGGTATCCCAATCCAGGTCGCGGGCCAGGCCGTAGAGCAGGCCGGCGCGATAAGCATCGCCGCAGCCTGTCGGGTCCGCCACCGTGGTGGCGCGGACCGCGGGAATCTCGAGACATTGCCCGCCCGGCAGGTAGACCAACGAACCTCCGGCGCCGCGGGTGACGATGTAGGCCCGCACCCGTTCGGCGATCTTGCGTGCATCCAGCCCGGTCCGCTCCTGCAGCAGCTGCCCCTCATAGTCGTTGACCGCAACCCAGGTAGCCTGATCGAGAAAGCGATCCAGGTCCTGCTGACCGAACAGCGGCATGGCCTGGCCGGGATCGAAAATGAAGGGAATGCCGGCGTTGGCGAACTGCTCGGCGTGGGCCACCATGCCCTCCCTGCCATCCGGCGCGAGGATGCCGATGGATAGGCCCGCATCACGGGGCACATCGATGGTGTGCGAGAGGTTCATCGCGCCAGGGTGGAAGGCGGTGATCTGATTGTCATCGAGGTCGGTGGTGATGTAAGCCTGCGCGGTGTAATGATCCGGACAGACCTTGAGGAAACGATCGGACAGGCCGTTTTCGGCCAGCCACTCGGCGTAGGGGGCGAAATCGTGGCCCACCGCGCCGCAGGCATGACCGTCACCACCCAGCAGGTGCAGGTTGTAGGCGATGTTGCCGGCGCAGCCCCCGAAATTGCGCTTCAGCGTCGGGGTCAGGAAGGCCACGTTCAGCATGTGGATGCGATCGGGCAGGATGTGCTCGCGGAAACGTCCCTGGAACACCATCACCGTGTCGTAGGCGAGCGAGCCGCAGATCAGTGCAGTCATGGGCAACTCCTCAGGCGGCGGGCGACGCTTGCCAGGTCAGGTCCAGCTGGCGAGCCGCGCGCACGTCATCGAGACGACGCACCGGCGTGGTCCAGGGCGCGCCCTTGAGCTTTTCTGGCTCGCGGCTGGCTTCCTCGAGCAGGCTGGCCATTGCGGCAATGAAGCCGTCCAGTTCCTCGCGGGCCTCGGTCTCCGTGGGCTCGATCAGGAGACACTCCGGCACCAGCAAGGGAAAGTAGGTAGTCGGAGCATGATAGCCATGGTCAAGCAGTCGCTTGGCAAAGTCCATCGCGGTGACGCCCTGCTCGCGGGCCTGCCGCTGAAGGGTGATGATGAACTCGTGACTGGCGCGCCGGCCCGGATAGGCTGGCTCATAGCCGATCGCCCTGAGCCGTGCGAGCAGGTAATTGGCGTTCAGGGTGGAATATTCGGCCACCTCGCGCATGCCCTCACGGCCCAGGATGCGCATATAGACATAGGCCCGCAGCAGGACCCCGGCATTGCCCATGAACCCCGACAGCCTGCCGATGGTTTGCGGCAGGTCGCGTTCGTCCAGCCAGCGGTACCGCCCGCCGTCGCGGCCAACCACCGGCACCGGCAGGAAGGGACGCAGCCGCTCGGACACGCCCACCGCCCCGGATCCCGGGCCGCCACCGCCATGAGGGGTGGAGAAGGTCTTGTGCAGGTTCATGTGGATGACGTCGAAGCCCATGTCTCCCGGGCGCACCTTGCCCAGGATGGCATTCAGGTTGGCCCCGTCGTAGTACAGCAACCCGCCAGCCGCGTGGACCTTGGCGGCGATGTCGCGGATGCGACGCTCGAACACGCCGAGCGTGCTGGGATTGGTCAGCATGATTCCCGCCGTGCGCGGCCCGAGCGCGGCCTCTAGGGCAGCCACGTCCACGTCGCCGTCCTCGCCGCAGGGAATCTCCCGGACTTTCATGCCGCACATCGTGGCCGTGGCAGGATTGGTGCCATGCGCAGCCTCGGGCACGATGATCTCGTCGCGCTGGAGATCACCCCGCGCGCGATGGTAGGCCCTGATCATGGCCACCCCGGCAAATTCACCCTGGGCACCGGCCATCGGCGTGAGGGACACGGCCTTCATGCCGGTCACCGCTTCGAGCATGCCCTGGAGTTCGTACATGCAACTGAGGAAGCCCTGCCCTGTGGACTCCGGGGCCAGCGGATGCCGGGCCAGGAACTCGGGCAGCATGGCCAGGCTGTTACAGACCTTCGGGTTGTACTTCATCGTGCACGAGCCCAAGGGGTAGAAGTTCGTGTCGATACTGAAGTTGAGCTGCGACAGTCGGGTGTAGTGCCGGACCGCCTGCAGCTCGGAGACTTCAGGCAGACGCGGCGGCTGGCGGCGCTTCAGCGACTCGGGAATGTTGACCTGCGCGGCAGCAGGCTGCTGGGAGCGCGCCGAGCGGCCGGGACGGGACAACTCGAAAATGACGGGTTCAGTCTGACGCATGGCGCTTCCTCAGGCCGCCTGGACCGAGCGGAGGACTTCCGCAAGGCTGGCGGCGTAGTGTTCGATATCCTCGGCGGTCCGGGTCTCGGTGGCACAGGTCAGCAGCGCATGACCGAGTTCCGGGTGGCTACGGGAGAGGTCGAGTCCACCCACGATGCCCCGCGCGGCAAGACCCTCGAGCACGGGGCCTACCGGACGATCCATTTGCAGGACGGCCTCGTGGAAGCGGGCACCAGTGAACGCCGGCCTGACCCCCGGCACACGCGTCAGCGCCTCCACAAGCTGTCCGGTGCGCTCCATGCAGGCTGCGGCCACCCGCTCCAGCCCCGTAGGACCGAGCAGGCTCATGTAGATGGTGGCGGCCGTCATCAGCAGGCCCTGATTGGTGCAGATGTTGGAAGTGGCCTTGCCACGCCGGATGTGCTGCTCGCGAGCCTGCAGCGTCAGGGTGAAGCCGGGCCTGCCCTCCAGGTCGACAGTGCGGCCCACGATGCGACCGGGCATCTGTCGCACATGCTGCGAGCGGGTGGTGAGGAAGCCGAAGTAGGGCCCGCCCGAGGACAACGGCACCCCAAGCGGCTGACCCTCGCCGCAAGCGATGTCCACGCCTCGCGAACCCCACTCGCCGGGCGGCTTCAGCAGCGCAAGCGAGGTGGGATTGACGACGGCGATGACCAGCGCACCGCGCTCATGGGCCCAGTTCACCAGCGCGTCGACGTCCTCCAGCTGACCGAAGAAGTTGGGCTGCTGCAGGACCAACGCCGTCACGTCATCCCCGGCAAGGGCGTCGAGGGCGGTCAAGTCAATACGGCCGCTCTCGCGAACGTAGGGCAGGTCGACGAACTGCAGGCCCTGGGTGCCGGCGATCGCCTCCACACAGCTTCGGTAAGTGGGATTGACGGTGCGCGGAATCAGGATCCGCGACGAGCTCGACCGCCGATGCGCCCGTACCGCCATCAGGCAGGCCTCGGCCAGACCGGACGCGCCGTCATACAGCGAGGCGTTGGACACCTCCATGCCGGTCAGCGCCGCCATCATGCTCTGGTATTCGTAGATCACCTGCAGCGTGCCCTGGCTGGCCTCGGCCTGATAGGGCGTATACGCGCTGTAGATCTCGCCACGAGTGGTGATGGCCCAGACCGGCGCAGGGATGTGGTGCTCGTAGGCACCGGCCCCGATGAAATTGAGCGGGCGGCCGTCCCGCGCGGCACGCTCGTGCATCATCCTGGCCACCTCCATCTCGCCAAGGGCGGGCGGGATTCCGGAGAGCTCCTTGATCTTGAGTTCGGGGGGGATCTCGTCGAACAGCGCCTCGATGGAGTCCGCGCCAATGGTCTCCAGCATCAGCCGGACGTCTTCCTCGGTATGCGGGATATAGGACATGGTCTCAGGCCTCGCTGGCCAAGTGGGCCGTGTACTGGGCTGCATCGAGCAGGCCTTCAATTTCCGCCGCGGAGCCTGGACGCAGGCGGGCGATGTACCCCTGGCCGTAGGGTTCCTCATTGATCAGCTCAGGACGGGTAGCCAGCGCATCGTTGCCGGAAATCACCTCGCCCGCGATTGGCGCATAAACGTCCGAGGCGGCCTTGACCGACTCGACCACCGCAAAGGCATCTCCCGAACCGACCGTGCGGCCGCCCTCGGGCACCTCCACAAAAACCAGGTCGCCGAGCGCCGCCTGGGCATGATCGGTAATGCCCACCTCGACACTGCCGTCCGGCAGTTGCCTCACCCACTCATGGCTCCTGGTGTAGCGCAGGTCGGCAGGGACTTGGCTCATGGCTTGCTCTCCTCGGTGGTTTCCAAGATTCCTGGCAGCGCCCGTCCGTGCCTGACGAACGGGGGCTTGACGATTCGGGCGGGCAGGAGTCGCCCGCGAATGTCCACTTCCACGCGATCACCGGCGGCCGCTGGCAGTCGGGCCAGGCCGATGGAGCGGGACAGGGTGGGCGAAAAGGTGCCGCTGGTGACCTCGCCCTCTCCGGCGGCGGTGACCACCCGCTGGTGACTGCGCAGCACTCCACGGTCCTCCAGCAACAGGCCGACCAGGCGCCGGACGGAACCTGCGGCGAGCTGGGCCTCGAGCGCGGCACGCCCGATGAAGTCGCGACCGTCGCTGAAGGCCACCGTCCAGGCGAGGCCGGATTCCAGCGGGGTGACGGTCTCGTCCATGTCGCTGCCGTAGAGGTTCATGCCCGCCTCGAGGCGCAGGGTGTCGCGAGCCCCCAGTCCGCAGGGCCGGACTCCTGCCGCCAGCAGCGCCGACCAGAATCCGGGCAATGCGCCGACTGGCAGGATCACCTCGAAACCATCCTCGCCGGTGTAGCCGGTGCGCGCCACGAACCAGTCGCCACAGGCCGTTGCGGAGAAGGGCGCGAGGTCCGCGGCGGGGCAGCCCGCCGGCAGCAATGGGGTGCAGACCGCACGTGCGTCCGGCCCCTGTACAGCAACGATGCCCAGGTCACGCCGTGCCGTGACTTCGACGGCGTGACCTGCCGCCTGTGAGCGGATCCAGGCCAGGTCCTTGTCGGCGGTTCCGGCGTTGACCACCAGGCGAAAGAAACCCGGCTGGATGAAATAAACGATCAGGTCGTCGATGACGCCCCCGTCCTCGCGCAGCATGCAGCTGTACAGCGCCTTGCCCGGACGAGTGAGCCGGCCCACGTCATTGGCCAGCAGGCGCCCGAGAAAGGGGCGCACGCCATCCCCGGTCAGGTCCACCACGCACATGTGTGACACGTCGAAGGCGCCTGCAGCGCGCCTGACCGAGTGATGTTCCTCGACCTGGGATCCGTAATGGACGGGCATGTCCCAGCCACCGAAATCCACCAGGCGAGCGCCGGCGGCAAGGTGAGCGTCGTAAAGTGGCGTTCTCTGGCCCATGCAAACTCCGGACAAATTCGGCACGCGAACCCGTAGCTCGTTGCCCCTCTGTCCGTGAACCTGAGAGATTGAGGCACCCGACCCTGAGGTGCCGCTCCCCTTCGGTGGGCCCCTGCCTGCGGGCCGCTCTCCAGAGATCGCCAGATCCTGCCGTTCTTTTGCCTGAGCGTTTCCGGGCGGTTGCGCCTTCGGCGCCGCGCACTGGCGCGGACTCTCCGGACAGGTCTTTGGGCGATGGCGGGATTCTAGCCTGAGCTTTGCGGCGACGAAACGGTAAAATGAAAGCAGGTACCAGATGAGGATATGCGCCATGACCGGACTGCAACCCGCCCGCTTCACGGCCCTGCTGCTGTTCATCCTTGCCACGCAGTGGCTTACGCAGGTTTCCTCAGTCGCTGCCGATGAGCGGACCGGCCCTGCAGCCGACCTGCATGCGCTCTTTGACCGGGAGTGGGAGCAGCGCATGGCCAACTACCCGGCCTGGGCCTCGGTGCTGGGCGACAAGCGTTACAACCGGCAGTGGACCGACCTGTCACCTTCCGCCATCGAGGCCAGGCATGCCGGGAACCTGACCCTGCTGGCCGACCTGGAGGCGATTCCACGCGATGGGCTGGGCGCGGAGGATCAGCTCAACTACGACCTGTTCAGGCACCAGCTGGCTGATCGCATCGAGGCCGAGCAATTCAAGCCGTGGATCTATGCGGTCAACATGCGCGACGGGATCCAGACCGAGAACGAGCTGCTGGACTCCCTGCGCTTCACGGTGCAGTCCGACTGGGAGGACTGGCTGGCCAGGCTGCGGGCCTTCCCCGTCTACATGGACCAGACCATCGCCATCCTCGAGGAAGGCGCCCGCGAGGGCCGCACGCAACCGCGGGCGATCATGCAGCGCCTGCCTGACCAGGTGCGCCAGCAACTGGTGGCAGACCCGGCCGACAGCCCCTTCTACGCGCCCTTCCTGGAGATGCCGGAGGTTATTTCGCCAGCCGACCAGGCACGACTGCAGGAGGAGGCTCGCGCTGCCATCGCCGAGGGCGTCATCCCGGCCTACCGGCGCTTCGAGACTTTCCTGGTCGAGCGCTACCTGCCGGCCTCACGGGACAGCGTGGGCATCAGCGACACGCCGGACGGCAAGGCCTGGTACGCGAACCGCGCCCGCCATTTCACTACCACCGACATGACACCGGAACAGATCCACCAACTCGGCCTCGCCGAGGTGGCACGCATCCGCGCCGAGATGCAGGCAATCATCGACGAGGTCGGCTTCGAGGGCGACTTCCAGGCCTTCCTCACCTGGCTCCGTACCGAGCCGCGCTTCCGCTACGAGGATCCGGACCAGCTGTTCGAGGCCTACCTGGCCATGTCCAAGCGAATCGACCCACTGCTGACCCCGCTGTTCGGTAAGCTTCCGCGCACGCCCTATGGCGTGCGACCCATCCCGGACATCAGCGCCCCGGACACCACCACGGCCTACTACATGCCGCCCTCGGCAGACGGGCTGCGGCCGGGCTGGTACTACGTCAACCTGTACCGCCCGCAAGATCGGCCGACCTACGAGATTCCGGTGCTGTCCGTTCACGAGGCCGTGCCCGGACACCACTTGCAGATCGCCCTGGCCCAGGAGATGCAGGACGTGCCCCGCTTCCGGCGCTTCGGCGGCTTCACGGCCTTCGTCGAGGGCTGGGGACTGTACAGCGAGAGCCTAGGGGAAGAGATGGGCCTCTACGAAGACCCCTACGATCGCTTCGGCTACCTGACCTACGACATGTGGCGGGCAGTCCGGCTGGTGGTCGACACCGGCATGCACACCCTCGGCTGGAGCCGTCAGCAGGCCATCGACTTCTTCAAGGAGAATGCGGCCAAGACCGAGCTCGACATCGTCAACGAGATCGACCGTTACATCGGCTGGCCCGGCCAGGCGCTGGCCTACAAGGTGGGGCAACTGAAGATCCGCGAACTCAGGGCCCGCGCTACGCAGGCGCTGGGCGAGGACTTCGACCTCCGCGAGTTCCACGACCTGGTCCTCGGGGCCGGCGCGCTGCCCCTCAACCTGCTCGAGGCCAGGGTGGACGGCTGGATCGCAGCCCGCCAGGCCCGCTAGGAGGGACGTCGCATGGCACTCCCGGTGCGTCGTCGCTCGGTTGCGGTCAAGGTGGGCAAGGTCACCGTGGGCGGTGATGCACCCATCGTCGTGCAATCGATGACCAATACCGACACGGCGGACGTCCAGGCCACCGTGCGCCAGGTGCGAGACCTGGCGCGGGCCGGTTCGGAGATCGTGCGCCTTACCGTCAACAGCGACGAGGCCGCCGCCGCCGTGCCGGCCATCGTGGAGCAACTCGCCGCTGCCGGCGTCGACGTGCCGCTGGTCGGGGACTTCCATTTCAACGGCCACAAGCTGCTGAAGGCCCACCCTGGCTGCGCCGAACTGCTCGCCAAGTACCGGATCAATCCCGGCAACGTGGGGCGCGGCAGCAAGCGTGACCCCCAGTTTGCCGAGATGATCGAATTCGCTTGCCGCTGGGACAAGCCCGTGCGCATCGGCGTCAATTGGGGCAGTCTCGATCAGGACCTGCTGACCCGCATGATGGACGAGAATTCGCGCTCGCCCGAACCGCGCGACGCGCTCGAGGTCCTGCGCGAGGCCACCGTGGTCTCGGCACTGGACAGTGCGCAGCGAGCCGAGGAGCTTGGACTGCCGCATGACCGGATCGTGATCAGCGCCAAGGTCTCGGGCGTCCAGGACCTGGTGGCCATCTACCGGGTGCTGGCCGGGCGCTGCGACTATCCCCTGCACCTCGGGCTGACCGAAGCCGGCATGGGCTCCAAGGGCATCGTCGCCTCCGCGGCGGCGCTCGCCATCCTGCTGCAGGAGGGCATCGGCGACACCATCCGCATCTCGCTCACGCCCGAGCCGGGCGGCGATCGGACCCGCGAAGTGCTGGTGGCACAGGAACTCCTGCAGACCATGGGTCTCCGGGCCTTCACCCCCATGGTCATTGCTTGCCCGGGCTGTGGCCGGACCACCAGCACCTACTTCCAGGAACTCGCCCATCGCATCCAGGGCTATCTCCGGGAGCGGATGCCGGAATGGCGGCGGCTGCACATCGGGGTGGAAGAGATGAACGTGGCGGTGATGGGCTGCGTGGTGAACGGACCCGGGGAGAGCAAGCACGCCAACATCGGCATCAGCCTGCCGGGCACCGGCGAACGGCCGGTCGCGCCGGTCTACGAGGACGGGGAAAAAACCGTGACGCTGAAGGGCGACAACATTGCGGGCGAGTTCCAGGAACTGGTCGAACGCTACGTGGCCCGCCACTATGCGCGCCGTGAGGCCCCATGAGCGGCCTCGCTGAACGTCGCGGCACCGAGCCCGGCGCCGGCCAGCTTTGCACGCCCTCGCAGGCGCAGGCCCTGCATGACGAACTGGCTCCCGGTTGGGAGATCACCGAGGGCGGCAAGGCCCTGCGCAAGGCCTTCCGATTCGCTGACTTCCATCGGACCATGAGCTTCGTAAACGCGCTGGCCCACGAGGCCAACCGGGAAGACCACCATCCGGACCTGGAGGTCGGCTACAACTACTGCAACGTGCGCTTCTCCACGCACGATGCCGGCGGCCTGACCCTGAAGGACTTCATAGGCGCCGCCCGCGCCGATCGCCTCACCTGACCAGCGAGGGAAGCTCGCCGCCGGTGCCCATGGCGCGTGCAATCAGCGCGCGCTTGAGCGGCCCGGAACGGTCGACCCAGTCGATTCCCCGCCGACGCAGTTCGCCCGCGAAGCTGCCCTCCAGCCCGAACAAGCGACCGAGGCCATCCAGCATGGCGATGGCCGGCCTGCCCTCGGCCTTGCGCCAACGCGCATAACGCCGCAGCGGAGCCCGGTCGCCTGGCTCGCCGCCTCGCTGGAGCCCGGCAGAGAGAACCTCGACCAGGGCCGCCACATCCAGCAAACCGAGGTTGACGCCCTGGCCGGCCAGCGGATGCACGCCGTGCGCCGCATCCCCCACCAATACCATCCGGTCAGCGTCATAGCGCTTTGCGTCGTACCAGCGCAGGGGAAAAGACGCGCGTTCGGTAGTGGGCTGCAGCCGGCCGAGCACCCGGCCAGAGGCCTCGGTCACGGCAACGGCAAAGGCCTCGGCATCCAGTTCGCACAGGCGCTCGGCCTCGGTCGTAGAAGTGGACCAGACCAGGGAAACCCGGCCATCACCCAGCGGTAGCAGAGCAAGAGGGCCCGAGGTCAGAAAGCGCTGGCGGGCCACCAAGCCATGCGGGTGCTCCGGCCGCAGGTGCGCCACGATC
>JAURLT010000017.1 GCA_030831085.1 Gammaproteobacteria bacterium | reverse complement strand
GGGCGCTGCCGCCCGGCTGGTCAAGGAGTTCTCGAAAGACAACGACAAGCTGGTTCCAACCCTCGTTTCGCTCGGCGGCCAGGTGCTGCCGGGGACGGACATCGAGAAGGTTGCGAGCCTGCCGACCCGCGAACAGGCGCTATCGATGCTGTGCGGTGTGCTCAAGGCACCGATCTCGAAGTTCGTTCGTACGCTCGCCGAGCCGACCGCCAAGATGGTCAGGACGGTGGCGGCGGTCAAGGATCAGAAGGCTGCGGCCTGACCGGTCCCTCACTGATTCGTTTTATCACTATCAACCGGAGACAAGACAATGGCTGCTAGCAAGGAAGAGATTCTCGAGGCGATTTCCAACATGACCGTCATGGAGGTCGTGGATCTCGTCAAGATGATGGAAGACAAGTTCGGCGTGACCGCTGCTGCCCCGATGGCGGTGGCTGCCGTGGGCGCTGCTGGCGGTGCCGCTGCGCCTGCTGCAGAGGAGCAGACCGAGTTCACCGTCATCCTGAAGGCCTACCCGGCCGACAAGAAGGTCGGGACCATCAAGGTCATCCGCGAGGTGACCGGCCTGGGCCTGAAGGAGGCGAAGGACCTGGTCGAGGGCGCGCCCAGCACCGTCAAGGAAGGCGTGTCCAAGGCCGATGCCGACAAGATCAAGGGCCAGCTGACCGAAGCTGGCGCCGAGGTCGAGGTCAAGTAAAGACCGGCACGGATGAAGGGGGCCGCAATAGTTTGCGGCCTGGCAGCGGCGCGGGCTGAAGCCCGCGCCGCATCCGAATTTTTTTAGGGGTGCCCCGATGGCCTATTCGTTCACCGAGAAGAAGCGCATCCGCAAGAACTTTGGCAAGAGGCAGAGCATCCTCGGCGTACCGCCGTTGCTCGCCATCCAGACCGAGTCTTATGCCCAGTTCCTGCAGATCGAAGAGTCCAGGGCACTGCACGCCGAGCTTGGCAGCCACGAGCAGGGCAATGCCGCCGGGCGGCTGCTTTCCGAGGCGGACGAGCGGTCGTTGATCGATGAACACCTCAAGAAAGCCGGCCTCCACGCCGCTTTCCGCAGCGTATTCCCGATTCGCAGCTACTCAGGCAACGCGGTGCTCGACTACGTCTACTACTACCTCGGCGAGCCCGGCTTCGACGTCAAGGAGTGCCAGCTGCGTGGTCTGACCTACGCGGCCCCGCTGCGGGTACGTCTGCGCCTGAGGATCTTCGACAAGGAATCCCCGGGGGGCACCCGCATCAAGCGCGCAGTCGAGCAGGAGGTCTATCTGGGCGAGCTGCCGCTGATGACCGAGAACGGCACCTTCGTGGTGAACGGCACCGAGCGGGTCGTGGTTTCCCAGCTGCACCGCAGCCCGGGCGTCATTTTCGACCATGACAAGGGCAAGACCCACAGCTCAGGCAAGTTACTTTTCCAGTCCCGGGTCATTCCCTACCGCGGCTCCTGGCTGGACTTCGAGTTCGACGCCAAGGACTGCGTGTTCGCGCGTATCGACCGGCGTCGCAAGCTCCCGGTCACGATCCTGTTGCGGGCGCTTGGCTACGGTGACCAGGAGATCCTCGACCTGTTCTTCGACCAGAACGTGTTCTGGCTGTCGAAGGAGCATGGTGTGGAACTCGAGCTGGTACCGGAGCGCCTGCGCGGCGAGGCTGCGCTTTTCGAGATCCGTTCCGGCAACAAGGTCATCGTGGAGGAGGGGCGTCGCATCACGGCCCGCCACGTCAAGATGCTCCAGGACGCGGGGGTCGAGCGCCTGTCGGTTCCGCCGGATTACCTGCAGGGCAAGGTATTGGCGCACGACGTGATCGACACATCCACTGGTGAGGTGCTCGCCAAGGCCAACGATGTGCTGACCACCCAGGTGGTGGAGAAGTGCCTCGAGGCCGGTGTCGAGAAACTGGGCACCCTGTTCGTCAACGACCTCGATCGCGGGCCCTACATCTCGGACACCCTGCGGATCGATGCGAGCAGGACCCGACTTGAGGCGCTGATTGAAATCTACCGCATGATGCGCCCGGGCGAGCCGCCGACCAAGGACGCGGCCGAGAACCTGTTCCATAACCTGTTCTTCAACGCCGAGCGCTATGACCTGTCGGCCGTTGGTCGCATGAAGTTCAACCGCCGCGTGGGCCGTCAGGCGCCGTCCGGGTTGTCCGAGGCCGAGGCGGAAGCCTGGCTCGAGGAACCGGGCATCCTCTACGACGGCCGTTACTTCAGCCAAGTGGTCGAAGGCGGCAAGGACCAGGCAGCCAAGGGTCTGGTGGAGCGTTATGGGGAAGGTGTGTCCGACGTTATCGACGTGCTGCGCACACTGATCGCCATCAAGAACGGCGATGGCCGGGTCGACGACATCGACCACCTTGGCAACCGCCGGGTGCGCTGTGTCGGTGAAATGGCCGAGGTGAATTTCCGCATCGGTCTGGTCCGGGTCGAGCGCGCCGTCAAGGAGCGACTGACGCTGGCCGAGAGCGAGGAAATCAACCCTCAGGACATGATCAACGCCAAGCCGGTGGCGGCCGCGGTGAAGGAATTCTTCGGCTCCTCGCAGCTGTCGCAGTTCATGGACCAGAACAACCCCCTGTCGGAGGTCACCCACAAGCG
>JAURLT010000090.1 GCA_030831085.1 Gammaproteobacteria bacterium | reverse complement strand
CGGGCAGCGTGCGGGATTTCCAGGCCTTCTGTCGGGCTACCGGCGATGTGTTGCTGGAGCACACGGCAGAGGGTGCCGTGTTCCGTTTCCTGCTCAGCAAGGCCGGCTGAACCGGCCAGCGTTCAGGCCAGGGTGTGAAACACCCGCTGGACGTCGTCATCCTGTTCGAGCTTGTCGACCAGGGTCATGACTTCCGTGGCCTGTTCCTCGGGTAGTTCGGTCGGGACCGTGCAGACATACTCGTGCTCGGCAGACAGGGGCTGGATGCCGCGATCCTCGAGCGCCTTCTGCAAGGTGCCGAAGTCCTCGAACGCGCAGCGCGCCACCAGTTGCGGCTCGCCGTTCTCGCCGGTGGACTCCCCCATCTCATCCAGGCCGTGGTCGATCAGGTAGAGCTCCAGGTCGTCCTGGTCGATGCCGGCCGGATTGAGTCGAAATACACCAAGGTGGCGGAACAGGAAGCTGACGCTGCCGGTGCTGGCCAGGTTGCCGCCGTGCTTGTTGAACAGGTTGCGCACGCTCGCCACGGTGCGAGTAGGGTTGTCGGTAGCCGTCTCCACCATCACTGCCACCCCGTGCGGCGCGTAGCCCTCGTAAATCACCTCCTGGTAGTCGGTCGCCTCCTGCCCGGAGGCACGGCGGATCGCCGCCTCGACCTTGTCCTTGGGCATGTTGATCGCGCGGGCATTCTGGACCACCCGCCGCAGCGCGGGATTGTTGGCCGGGTCCGACCCGCCGCTGCGCACCGCGATGGTGATGTCCTTGCCGATGCGCGCAAACTGTTTCGCCATGCGGTTCCAGCGCGCGAACATGGCATGTTTCCTGACCTCGAAGATCCGTCCCATGAGCGTCCTCCGTCAACTCAACCGGCGAGCGGCGGAACGCCAACCAGCAGCATGTGGGCCTCGTAGAGGAACCAGACGTAGAGGGCGAAGCCACCGGCCACCGCGATCAGGTCGTTGAAGCGGCCTTCCGGCAAGCCTAGGCCGGGACGCGGCACCCGCCGCTTCAGGGAAATCCTGTCTGCCACCGCCCAGGCCAGAAAGCTCCCGAACAGGATCACATCGGCCAGCGTGCCGTTGGCGAGCAGATGGGTGGTGGCCCACAGCTTGGTGGCGACCAGCATCGGGTGCCCGACGCCCGCCTTGATCCTGCCGGGCAGGTAGGCCGCGAGGAGCAGCGGGAAGGCCGGGAGCAGCAGGATCACCGCCACCTGCTTCAGCCAACCCGGCGGTTCATAGAGCAACACCGGTTCAGCGCGTGCCAGACCGTAGCCCTTGACCATCAGCCACAGCCCGGCCAGCGAAACCAGCGCATACACCGCTTTCCAGCCGAACTCGCCCAGGGTGCCCGCCATGCGGTCGCGCCAGCCGGGCGCGACGATGGCCGCCGAGTGCATGCCGAAGAACACCAGGATGCCTGCGAGCAGGTAGTGCATCGTCCTTGCTCCTGCGCCACCAGGGCGCGCTTGACCGAGCCCGGGATGATACCCCTCCGGACAGGGATTATGATGTAGGCAACTACGAGGGCTCCTGCTCATGAAGACCGTTGACGTCGCCGGCGATGCACCTGCCGCGCTGGTTGGCCATTATCTGGGGGGTGCGCCCCTGCCCGGCGCCGGTCCCCACCTGCCGGTGACTGATCCCGCCACCGGTCGTCAGGTGCGGCAGGTGGCCTGTGCGACCCGGGGTGAGGTGGCCGACGCCGTGGCGGCGGCAGCCGAGGCCTGGCCTGCCTGGCGGGCGACCACGCCGCTCCGGCGGGCGCGAATCCTGGTGCGCTTTCGCGAACTGGTGGAACGCGATGCCGAGCACATCGTCGCGGCGATCACCGAGGAGCATGGCAAGACCCTGGACGACGCGCGGGGCGAACTGGCCCGTGGGCTGGAGGTCGTTGAATATGCCGCCGGCGCCCCGGAACTGCTGAAGGGTGAGCATGCCCGTGAGGTGGGCACTGCCATCGACAGCTGGTCGGAGTTCCAGCCGCTCGGGGTAGTAGCCGGCATTACGCCCTTCAATTTTCCGGCCATGGTCCCGATGTGGATGTTCCCCATGGCACTGGCCTGCGGCAACTGCTTTGTGCTGAAGCCCTCGGAAAAGGATCCCTCCCCGGCCCTGATGCTGGCCGCGCTGCTGACCGAGGCCGGCCTGCCCCGGGGCGTGTTCAACGTGGTCAATGGTGACCGCGTGGCCGTCGACGCCTTGCTCGAGGATCCGCGGGTCGAGGCGGTGAGCTTCGTCGGCTCAACGCCGGTGGCCGAGCACGTCTATCGCCACGGGTCTGCGGCTGGCAAGCGGGTGCAGGCCCTGGGCGGGGCCAAGAACCACGCGGTGGTCATGCCCGACGCCGACCTCGACAACACCGCTGCGGCCTTGATGGGCGCCGCTTTCGGTTCCTGCGGCGAGCGCTGCATGGCGATTTCCGTGGTGGTCTGCGTGGGCGACGGGGTGGCCGATGCCCTGGTGCGACGCCTCTCGGCAAGGATCGCGGAGCTCCGCGTCGGACCCGGTCAGCTGGAGGGTATCGACATGGGCCCCCTGATCACGGCCGAGCATCGGGATCGCGTGCGTGGCTACGTCGATCTTGGCGTCCGCGAGGGCGCACAACTGGTGGTCGATGGTCGTGGGCTGGTCGTCCCGGGGGGCGAGGGTGGTTTCTTCCTGGGCGCCTGCCTGTTCGACCGGGTGACGTCCGCCATGCGTGTCTATCGCGAGGAAATCTTCGGCCCGGTCCTGTGCGTCGTCAGGGTCGACACTCCGGCCGAGGCCCTGGCGCTGGTCAACGATCATGAGTACGGCAACGGTGCGGCAGTGTTCACCCGTGATGGTGGCACCGCCCGCTGGTTCGCCGACCAGGCGCGTGCCGGCATGATCGGGGTCAACGTGGCCCTGCCGGTGCCGGTGGCCTGCCACAGTTTCGGTGGCTGGAAGCGCTCGATGTTCGGCCCGCTGGCCGCCTACGGGCCGGACTCCGTGCGCTTCTACACCCGTCGCAAGACCCTGACCCAGCGCTGGCCCGGGGAGGTCGTCGAGCGCACCCGGTTTGCCTTTCCGGGCAGCGCCACGGCCCAGGACTGAGCGGGCGCCGCGTGCGCCTCAACAAGTACCTCAGCGAGACCGGCGCCTGCTCCAGACGCGAGGCCGATGCGTGGATCGCGGCCGGTCGCGTCACGGTCAATGGCGCGCCCGGCGTGCTGGGCAGCCAGGTGGCGGATGGGGACCAGGTGTGCGTCGATGGCAGGCCGGTGGCGGCACCCAGCCGCCACCTTTACATCGCGCTCAACAAGCCGGTCGGCATCACCTGCACGACCGAGCGCGAGGTGCCCGGCAACATCGTGGATTTCATCGGCATCGCGGAGCGGATCTTCCCGGTGGGACGGCTCGACAAGGATTCCGAGGGCCTGATCCTGTTGACCAACAATGGCGACATCGTCAACGAGATCCTGCGCGCCGAGCATGGCCACGAGAAGGAATACGAGGTCGAGGTCGACCGGCCGGTGACCGCCGACTTCCTCGCAGGCATGGCGGCCGGCGTACCGATCCTCGACACCGTCACCCAGCCCTGCCGGGCGTGGCAGACCGGCAAGAACCGTTTCCACATCGTGCTGACCCAGGGGCTCAACCGGCAGATTCGTCGTATGTGCGAGCACTTCGGGTACCGGGTGCGTCGCCTGCGCCGGATCCGCATCATCAATCTCGGGCTCGGCGGGCTGAAGCCGGGCGAATGGCGTTATCTCAGTGCCCGGGACCTGCGCCGGCTGCTGCCCGGGCGCCGCGAATGGTGAGCGTCACTGTTACCGCCGCTTCTCTGGGATAATCCGCGTCAGTCAACCGACGGAATCACCAGTCATGTCATTCGATGAGCAAGCCCTCGCCGCCCTGCGCCGGCAGCAGGCGCCCGATCCGGGACGCTACCGACCCGCAACCCGTCGGCGTCGCCTGGTGTGGGCGCTGCCCCTGCTGCTGCTGGCAGCGGCTGTCGTCTGGTGGGTGTCCGGGGACGTGCCACAGGAGGTCGAGCTGGTCGAGGTCGCGCCGCCCCTCGAGGGTGGCGTGGTCGCCGTGCTGTCGGCCTCCGGCTACGTGGTCGCCGAGAGGCGGGCCACCGTCTCGGCCAAGGTCACCGGCCGGGTCAGTGAGATCCTCTTCGAGGAGGGTGCGCTGGTCGAGGCCGGTCAGGTGCTGGCGCGCCTCGATGACCGTAACGCCGAGGCGGCCCGTGACCTGGCCCTGCGTCAGTCCGATGCCGCCCGTCTGGAAGTACGCGAGGTCGAGGTCAGGCTCGACGAGGCTCGTCGCGAACTGGGTCGCGTGGAGCAGTTGCGGGCAGAACAACTGATCAGTGCGGCGGCGCTGGACCGGGCAACGGCGGAGGTGGCTGCCCTCGCAGCCCGCCTCGAGGGCGCGCGCGCTGCGGTCTCCGTGGCTCGGGCCGCGGTGCAGGTCCGCGAACGCGAGCTCGATGACCTGGTCGTGCGGGCCCCGTTCGGGGGTGTGGTGGTGTTCAAGGACGCCCAGCCGGGCGAGATGGTCTCGCCCATTTCTGCAGGAGGAGGCTATACGCGGACCGGCATCGCCTCGGTAGTCGACATGCAGTCGCTCGAGATCCACGTGGACGTCAACGAGGCCTACCTCAACAGGGTCTTCGAGGGACAGCTCGCCGAGGCAGTGCTGGATGCGTACCCTGACTGGCGAATTGCCGCCCGGGTGCGCGCGATCGTGCCGACGGCCGATCGACAGAAGGCCACGGTCAGGGTGAGGGTGGCTTTCGATACGCTCGACAGCCGCATCCTGCCCGACATGGGCGCCAAGGTGCGGTTCCTGTCCCGGACGGAGACCGCCGGTCCCCAGCCGGTGGCCCTGGTGCCCGCCGGAGCGATCCTGGAGCAGGGGGGCACGACGTCGGTCTGGCGGGTCGAGGAGGGCGTTGCAAGGCGGGTGGTGGTGCGTGCCGGGACCGAGGCCGAGGGGCGGCGGGCGATCCTTGCCGGAGTAGCCCCGGGCGACCTGGTGGTGGTGGATCCACCCGACGCCCTGGCCGAGGGAGCAGCCGTAAGGGCGCGGACGCCGGACTGAGGGCCCTGATTTTGAGTGAGCCGCTGGTCCTCATCGACCACCTTTACAAGTCCTACCAGCGCGGCCCCGAGGCCGTGGAAGTCTTGAGCGACCTCTCGCTCAGGATCGAGCCCGGCGAATTCGTGGCCCTCATGGGGCCCTCAGGCTCGGGGAAATCGACGCTTCTCAATCTGCTGGGTGGCCTGGACCGTCCCTCGGGCGGCAGCCTCCGGGTACAGGGCCTCGAGCTCGGGGAGCTGTCGGAGGCGGCCCTGACCCGCTGGCGAGCGGACAACGTGGGTTTCGTTTTCCAGATGTACAACCTGCTGCCGGTACTGAGCGCGGAGCGCAACGTCGAACTGCCGCTGCTGCTCGGCGACTTGCCGGCCAGCGAACGCCTGCATCGCGCGCGCGCTGCGCTGAGGCTGGTGGGTCTGGAGGAGCGTGCGCGGCATCGGCCGGGACAGCTGTCCGGTGGCCAGGAGCAGCGGGTGGGCATCGCGCGGGCCATCGTCACCGATCCGCTGCTGCTGCTGTGCGATGAGCCAACCGGTGACCTCGACCGCAAGTCGGGTGACGAGGTGCTAGACCTGCTGCAGGCCCTCAACGCCCAGGGCAAGACCATCGTGATGGTCACCCACGATCCGCACGCCGCGGAGCGCGCGCGTCGCCTGCTGCGCCTGGAGAAGGGCCGACTGGTGGAGGACAGCCGTTGACCGGCTACCTCAGGCTGCTCAACGCCAACCTCTGGCGGCGTCCCCTGCGGACCTGCTTCACCCTCGGTTCGATCGTGGTGGCCTTCATGATGTTCGGCGTGCTGGGGGCGATGACCCGGGCCTTCAGCGCCGGGGCCGACCTGGCCGGGGCGGATCGGCTGCTGGTCACCCACAAGGTCTCCCTGGTGCAGGCGCTGCCGGCGAGTTACCGACAGCGGATCAGGCAGGTGGATGGCGTGAGGCGGGTCAGTTCGGCGACCTGGTTCGGTGGGATTTACCAGGACGACCGCAACCAGCTGGCCACCTTCCCGGTGGATGACGAGGAGTACCTCGACATCTATCCCGAGTATGTCGTGGACCCGGAGGGGCGCGCCCGCTGGATGACAGACCGCCGCGGGGCGATCGTCGGTCGGCCGCTTGCCGAGCAGTATGGCTGGAAACTGGGTGACACCATCCCCCTGCGTTCCAATATCTGGCGCAGGCAGGACGACTCGGATGCCTGGGAACTTAAGGTCAGCGCGATCTACGACGTGCCCGAGGCCGGCGGCGATCCGCGTAACATCCTGCTGCATTACGACTACTTCAACGAGTCACGCGGCCGCGGGAAGGACCTGGTGAACTGGTACGTGGTCCAGGTCGCCGACCCGGCACGCGCCCCCGGAATCGCCCGCGAGATCGACCAGCAGTTCGCCAACTCGCCCTACGAGACCAAGACTTCCACCGAGAAAGCCTTTGCCCAGGGTTTCGTCAACCAGATCGGCAACATCGGCGCCCTGATGAACTATGTGGTGAGTGCGGTGTTCTTCACCATGTTGCTGGTCACGGCCAACACCATGGCTCAGTCGGTGCGCGAGCGGGTTCCCGAAATCGGGGTGCTGAAGACCCTCGGCTTCAGCGGTTCGCGGGTAACCGGGCTCGTCCTTGCCGAGTCCTGCTTGCTCACCCTGCTGGGGGCAGCGGCGGGCATGGCAGCGGCGGGCGCCCTGGTGGAGGGGGTCGGGGAGGTCGTTCGCCGATACCTCCCGGTCTGGAGCGTCCCCGCCGAGGCCTGGCTTGACGGTCTGGGGATCGCGCTGCTGCTTGGCCTGGTTGCGGGCGCTGTCCCGGCCCTGCAGGCCCTGCGTTTGCCCATCGTGCGCGCCCTGAGGGGCCACTAGGCCATGACGCGGGGGCACCTGCTTCGGCAGATCGCTGCCCTGAGTCGGCTCAACCTGCGGACGCTGCCGGCGCGCGCCGGCACGGCGGCGGTCGCTGTGGTGGGCATCGGCGGCGTGGTGGCCGTGCTGGTGGCGGCACTCTCAATCACTGAGGGATTCCGCGCTGCGCTGACGCTTTCCGGGCGCGATG
>JAURLT010000089.1 GCA_030831085.1 Gammaproteobacteria bacterium | reverse complement strand
CGGGCTGCCTGGCCCGAAGTAGCCGGCACCCTGTCGGGTGACGACACCGTCTTCATCGCCACCGATGGCGCAGCCGCCCAGCGCAGGCTGGCGGCACGCCTGCGCGAAGTCTTTCCAGCTTGAGGAAACACATGACTCACACCCAGACGGGAGCCAAGGCGCCCATCCTTCTCGCGTTTTCCGGCGGCCTCGACACATCATTCCTGGTCCCCTGGCTGGCCGAAAAGTACGGGCGGCCGGTCATCACCCTGACCGTCAATACCGGCGGACTCGATGCCGCGGAGGCCAAGGTGCTCGCCGAGCGAGCCCACGCGCTGGGCGCCGTCGAGCACCACCTGGTGGATGCGCGCGCCGACTACTTCGAGCAGGTGCTCCAGTACCTGATCATGGGCAACGTCAGGCGCGGCCAGTTGTATCCGTTGTGCGTGGGAGCTGAACGCTCCGTGCAGGCCCAGATCCTGGCCCGCGAGGCTGTTCGCCTGAAGGCTCCCACCATCGCCCACGGCTGCACCGCTGCCGGTAACGACCAGGTGCGCTTCGAGGTTGCGCTGCGCACCCTGGCCCCCGGACTTGAGCAACTCGCACCAGTGCGCGATGAGTCGTTCAAGCGCAGCGAGCAGCTGAGCTTCCTCCAGCAGCGCGACCTGCCCGTCCCGCCCTACGGCGCTGCCTACTCGGTGAACCGGGGTCTGTGGGGCGTCACGATCGGCGGTCAGGAGACGCTCACTTCGGGTGGCAGCCTGCCGGAATCGGCGTGGGTGTTGTCCAGTGGCGCCTTCGACACGCCGCGCCCACCGCTCAAGCTGGTCATCGGGTTCGAGAAGGGCCGTCCCTGTGTACTCGATGGGAAGCGGATGGATCCGGTCAGTCTCATTACCGAACTGGAGGCACTGGCTGCTCCCTATGCCATCGGTCGGGGTATCCACCTGGGCGATACCATCATCGGCACCAAGGGGCGAGTGGCGTTCGAGGCGCCCGCCGCGGAAATATTGCTGACCGCCCATCGGGAACTGGAAAAGTTGACGCTCTCTGCCCGCCAGCAGCGGATCAAGGACTCGCTGGCAGCGCCCTACGGCGACTTCGTCCACGAGGGCCAGCACCTCGACCCGGTCTGCCGCGACATCGAGGCACTGCTGACCTCATCGCAGGCGCGCGTGACCGGAACCGTCCACTGCCTGCTGCGGCCGGGCAGCCTGTTCATCGAGGGCCTTGACTCCCCTCATTCGCTCATGAAGGCATCGCGGGGCTTATATGGAGAGGCGGCGGGCGAGTGGTCGCCGGCCGATGCACTCGGCTTTTCCAGGATGGTGGCCCTGCCTGCCATGTTCTGGTCGCGGGCTGCCGCGGGTGAGGAACAATGAAGACCATCGTCGTCGACAAGATTGCCTCAGTCGCGCAGGCCTGCGGACTGGCCCGGGAACTGCGGGTCGCCAGCGATATCCCCTGCGAGGAAGGCATCGTGGTGGCAGTGGAGATCCTCACCAGCAAGGGCAGTTACAACACCCTGGAGCTCGCCAGCGGGCGCATGGCCAAGGTCGCGCGCGGCGACGTGGTGGTCGGCGCACTGGGTCATCGCAAGGCACTTTTCGGATACTCAGGACACCTGCCGACCACGCTCAAGCCAGGCGACGTAATCCAGATGCTCAACATCGGCGGCGTGTTGGGGGTCTGTGATTCGGTCAACCCCGAGAAGGGCCGGCCCTTCGACTGCAGGGTACTGGGCGTGGTGCTGCAGTTTCCCTTCCTCGGCGAGAGGATCGGTGTTCCGGCGCGGGTAGGCTCGCGCCGGCTGGAAGCCGAGGCCGCGCTGGACACCCGCGGCGTGCCGGTGGTTGCCCTGGCTGGCACCTGCATGGAGGCTGGCAAGACTGCCGCTGCCTGCGCGATCGTCTCGCGGATGCGGCATCGTCGCCTGACCATCGATGCCTTCAAGGCAACCGGCGTGTCGCTGCGTCGGGACATCCTCGCCATGGAGGACGCAGGGGCCCGGCGTTCTATGATCTTCACCGATCTAGGGGTAGTCACCACGACGGCTGCCACCGGTCCCGCGCTGACCCGAACCATGCTGACCAACATGGCCGAGGGCGCCCCCGATGTGATCGTCTTCGAACTTGGCGACGGGCTGCTCGGTGCCTATGGGGTGGAGGCCATCCTGGCCGATGCGGGCATTCGTGCCTCACTGAGCGCCGTGGTGCTGTCAGCCAACGATCCGGTGGCCGCATGGGGTGGCGTGCGGCTGCTGCGGGAGCGCTTCGACATCGAACCCTGCGTGGTGACTGGCCCGGCGACGGACAATGCGGTAGGGGTCGACATCATCCGCGATCAACTCGGCGTGGCCGCCTTCAATGCAATGACCTCGGGCGCCGCGCTCGGCGACCACGTCATCAAGGCCGTGGGCCTCGAAGCCCTCGCGAGCCAGGCGGAGCAGGGCTGATGTCCGGCTTCCCGGTTTACGTGCTTGGCGGAAGCGGCTATGTCGCCGGAGAGGCCATTCGGCTGATCCTTGGGCACCCACAACTTGCGCTGGCCGGGGTCGCTTCCGATGGCCAGCCCGGTACGCCGGTCGAGGCTGCCTTTCCGCACCTCGCGCCGCGCCTGGACGGTCAGTTGTTTCTGTCCTACGAGACACTGGCCGCCCGTGCCGGCGGGGATGCCCACTGCGGGGTGATCAGCGCGGCGCCACACGGTGCATCGGCAGGGCTCATTGCCAGCCTGCTCGCCCAGCTGGGTGCCAAGACGCGGGTCAGCGTCGTGGACCTGTCTGCCGACTTCCGGTTCGCCGAACCGGCCGCCTATGAACGCACCTACGGTCATGCCCACGGTGCACCCGGCCTCCAGCAGGACTTTACCTGTGCCGTACCCGAGCACCTGCCGAAGGCCGGCACACCCCATGTCGCGCATCCAGGCTGTTTCAGCACCGCCATCCTGCTGGCCAGCGTGCCTTTACTGGCGCTGGAACTGGTGGAGCCACAGCTTTGGGTCAGTGCCGTCACCGGGAGCACCGGATCCGGTCGTCAACCGACCGAAGGCACCCATCATCCGCGGCGGCACTCGGACCTCTACGCCTACAATCCGCTCGCTCACCGCCATACGCCGGAAATCGCGGCCCTGGCGCGGGCAGCAACTGGCGTCACGGGCGAGTTCGCTTTCGTGCCCCACTCCGGCCCCTTTGCACGCGGCATTCACGCCACGGTGCAGGCACGCCTGCGCCAGCCGGTCGACGTGACCGCACTGCGCAACCAGTTGAGGGACTTCTATGCGGGCAGTGCCTTTGTCGGCGTGGTGGAAAACTGTCCTCGACTTAAGGATGTGGTCGCCAGCAATTACGCCAGGCTGGGAGTCGCCAGCGATGGACGCAACCTGGTTGTGACCTCGGTGATCGACAACCTGGTCAAGGGTGCGGCGGGAGGTGGCCTTCAGTGGCTCAACCGCCTGCTGGGTTTCGAGGAAACCGCGGGTCTCACCGCCCCGGCGGCGGGCTGGACCTGAACCGATGAACACTCCCGCTCGCGATCATCTCGCCCGGGTCTTCGCCCAGTATCCGCTGCAGGTTGCTGGCGCCGATGGCGTGTGGATCCTTGACGGCCACGGCCGGCGCGTGCTGGACATGTACGGCGGCCATGCCGTGGCCGCGCTGGGTTACGGACATCCCCGCTGGCTGGAAGCCCTGCAGAGTCAGGCGCGGGCGGTGGCGTTCCAGAGCAATGCCGTGCCCATGGACGTCCGCGTCCGCGCGGCACGCAAGCTGGTCGAATTCGCCGAACTGCCCCTCGACACGGTGTTTTTCGTCAACAGCGG
>JAURLT010000088.1 GCA_030831085.1 Gammaproteobacteria bacterium | reverse complement strand
GGGCACCGTTTGCGCTCACCACGCAGGCCCTGGCGTTGTGCCTCTCACTCGCCGGGTCCGCCGCCGCCGATACGGCCGCCCGCCCCCTGCTGCTCTTCGCACCCGCCAGCATGACCTCCGTGCTCGGCGCCCTGCGCGACGAGTGGACCGCCGGCGGACATCAGATGACGGTTTCATTTGCCGGCACCGCCACCCTGGCGCGCCAGCTGCGCGCGGGCGCGCCCGCGGACCTGTTCATATCCGCCGACCGGGCCTGGCTGGATGTGTTGACTGCCGAGGGCCTGCTGCGGCAGCCCCAACGCGTGGCAGGCAACCGGCTGGTGCTGGTGGTGCCGAGCCGCTCGTCTCGACAGTCCCTGTCGCTCCAAGCCGGCGCCGTGGCCGATGCACTGGCTGGCGGAAGGCTTGCGGTCGCGATGGTGGAATCCGTGCCGGCGGGCCGCTACGCGAAGGCCGCACTGACTTCACTGGGCCTGTGGACGGAGGCCCAGACCCGGCTCGCGGAAACGGTAGACGTGCGCGCTGCGCTGCGACTGGTGGCCCTCGGGGAAGCGCCGCTTGGGGTGGTCTACGCCACCGACGCCCGCTCCGAGCCCCGCGTTAGGGTTGTGGCTGACATCCCGCCCACCAGCCACCCGGCCATTGAATACTGGGCAGCACCGGTAGCGGGCGGCCGTCATCCCGATACAGCCGCCTTCATGGACTATCTCACCAGCCCCTCGGCAATGGCACACTTCCGCCAGGCGGGCTTTACCGACCCGCAGCCTGACGGGAGCCATTGACCATCTTCACGCCTGATGAACTCACCACCATCCAGCTGAGCCTGAAGGTCTCGGCCTGGGCCACGCTGGTCAGCCTGCCCCCGGGGATCGCGGTGGCCTGGGTGCTGGCCCGTCGCGAGTTCCCGGGCAAGTGGCTGCTGGACGTGCTGATCCACTTGCCGTTGGTGATGCCTCCGGTCGTCACCGGATACCTTCTGCTGATGGCGTTTGGACGTCAGGGCCCTTTGGGCATCTGGCTGGAAACTACCCTGGGTTTCACCTTCGCCTTCAACTGGACCGGGGCAGCCCTGGCTTGCGGCATCATGGGCTTTCCGTTGCTGGTCCGCTCGGTGCGGCTCTCCATCGAGTCCGTGGACCGCGGACTCGAACAGGCAGCCAACACGCTGGGGGCCAACCCGGCCTGGGTCGTCGTCCGCGTCACCCTGCCGCTGGCGCTGCCCGGCATCCTTGCAGGTGCCGTCCTGTGCTTCGCCAAGGCTCTGGGCGAATTTGGCGCGACCATCACCTTCGTGTCCAACATCCCGGGCCTCACCCAGACCTTGCCCGGTGCCATCTATAACTCCATCCAGTTGCCGGAGGGTGAGGCCGCGGCTCTGCGGCTGACAGGGGTGGCCATCGCGCTGTCGATGGGGGCCCTGCTGGTCTCGGAGTGGCTCACCCGCCGCTTGCGTAAGCGTGAGGGTCAGGCGCGATGACCCTGCAAATGGACCTCAGCCACCACCAGGGCGATTTTCACCTGCAGGTGGTTGCCGACCTGCCAGCAGGGGTGACCGGGGTGTTCGGTCCTTCCGGAGCCGGCAAAAGCACCCTGCTGGAGATCGTGGCAGGTCTCAGGCGACCCAAACAGGCACGGATCACGCTCGACGGGAAGGTTCTTTGCGACACGGCCGCGGGCCGGTGGATGCCCCCGCACCGTCGAGGGATCGGCTACGTGTTCCAGGACAGCCGCCTGTTCCCTCACCTCAGTGTGACCGAGAACCTGAACTTTGGACGGCGGCACGGGCGCGCACCGGCTCACCCCTCCACGTGTGCCGAAGTAATTGAACTGCTGGGATTGGCGAGACTGCTTGATCGAAGTCCGGGCAGCCTCTCGGGCGGCGAGCGCCAGCGGGTGGCCATTGCGCGGGCCCTGTTGTCTGCCCCGCGCCTGCTCCTGCTGGATGAGCCCTGCGCGTCGCTGGACTTGCCTCGCCGTGAGGAGTTGCTTGGCTACCTGGCGGCGGTCTGCGCCACGAGCAGCGTCCCCATGCTCTACGTCAGCCACTCCTTGCCGGAGATCGCCCGCCTTGCCCACCATCTGCTGCTGGTGGAAAACGGGCAAGCAACGGCCTGCGGGCCGATCCACGAACTGCTCGGGCGAGTGGACCTGCCGGGACTGAGCCGCAGCGACGAAGCCGGCACCGTGCTCTTGGTTCGTTCTATTGGCACTGCGGAGGCCGGCCTGTGTTCATATGAACACGCCGCTGGCGTCTTGCGCCTGCCAGGCCCACTGGTACCGGCGGGCCAGAAAATCAGGCTGCTGGTCAAGGCGCGTGACGTATCCCTGGCTGTCGGCGAACCCGGGCAGCTCAGCATCCGTAACCGGCTTGCCGCGACCGTTATGGAGGTGGGTCCGCCCCATGCAGGTCTCTGTGAAGTGCTGCTCGATGCGGGGGGCGATCGACTGTTGACCCGCGTCACCATGGCAACGGTAGGTGAGCTGTCACTGCAGTCAGGCCGTCGGGTGACGGCCCTCATCAAAAGCGCCAGCCTGGGTCACTGACCCTGGCTCACGCAAAAGTATCGAGCAAGGCGAGGATTTCCGCGGTCTTGGCCTGCATCAGGGCGGTATCGCCGCGAGTCTCGACGTTGAGCCGTACCAGCGGCTCGGTATTGGAGGAACGCAGGTTGAAGCGCCACTCGGCGTACTCGACAGACAATCCATCGACCTCTTCGGTCGCCAGGGCGGACGGCACGTAACGCTCCCGAACCGACCGGATGGCCCCCTGCTGGTCAGCCAGCTTACGATTGATTTCCCCGCTGGCCGGAAACCGACGCATGCGCTCGTCGATCAGCGCAGAAAGAGGCAGGCCACGCTCTGACAGGACCTCGGCCATCACCAGCCACGGAATGATGCCGCTGTCGCAGTAGGCAAATTCCCGAAAATAATGATGCGCGCTCATCTCGCCGCCGTAGACGGCGTCTGACTCGCGCATCACCTGCTTGATGAAGGCGTGCCCTGACTTGGACTGCACCGCCTTGCCGCCACACTGCGCCACGATCTCCAGCGTGTTCCAGGTCAGGCGCGGGTCATGCACGATACTCGCGCCGGGGTGACGCTGGAGAAACACGGAAGCCAACAGCCCAACGATGTAGTAGCCCTCGATGAAACGGCCCTGCTCGTCAAAGAAAAAACAGCGATCGAAGTCCCCATCGAAGGCAATGCCGAAGTCGGCGCCGGCACTCCTGACGGCGTCCGCCGTGGCCGCACGGTTCTCCTCTAGCATCGGGTTAGGCACACCGTGCGGGAAACTACCATCGGGCTGGTGATGCACCTTGATGAACTCAAAGGGCAGGTCCTGTTCCAGCAGGTCGATAACCAGCCCGGCGCCGCCATTGCCCGGATTGGACACGATACGCAGGGGCTTGAGACGGGATCGGTCGAGATAGCCGAGCAGGTGCTCGCGATAACGGGCTCGAACGTCGAGTTGGGAGACCGAACCGCGACGACCCGGAGCGGCAAATTGACCCTGCTCGGCCAGACGACGGATGTCCTGCAAACCGGTGTCGCCGCTGACCGGACGCGAGCCCTCGCGCACAAATTTCATGCCGTTGTAGTCCGGCGGATTGTGGCTGGCAGTCACCATGATCCCGCCGTCGAGTCCCTCGGCAAAAGTGGCGAAATAGACGCCCTCGGTGCCACAGAGCCCAATGTCGAGGACATCGACCCCCGAATCGGTCAGGCCACTGATCAGGGCCTCGGCCAGCTCGGCGCTGGACAGGCGGATGTCGCGGCCGACCGCCACGCGGCCAGGCTTGAGCCAGCTGGCGTAGGCCCGGCCAATCGCATACACGCTCGCCGGGTTCAGTTCGTCGGGGATCCTGCCCCGCACGTCATAAGCCTTGAAGCATCCACTCAGGTCCATCCGCCTCATCCTTTACGGAAAAAATCCCGGATCACGTCCACTACGTACTGCAACTGAGCTTCCTCCAGTTCCGGGAAGATCGGCAGGGCCAGCGTCTCGGCCGCTGCCCGCGCGGACTCAGGGCAATCCTCGGGACGGTAACCCAAATAGGCGAAACACTCCTGCATGTGCAGGGGCACTGGGTAGTACACCTCGGTGCCGACGCCCTGCTCTCCCAGGTGGCGCCTGAGTGCATCACGCTCGGGCACCCGGATCACATACTGGTTATAAATGTGACGGTAGTTCGATCGGCGGCCTGGCGTGGTCACCACCTCGCTCAGCCCGGCTTCACGGAACGCATGATCGTAGAACTCGGCATTGCGTTGTCGTGCCGCGTGCCAG
>JAURLT010000087.1 GCA_030831085.1 Gammaproteobacteria bacterium | reverse complement strand
TCGAGAAATTTTTCCAGCCAGGCTACCGACTCGGCGTCGAGGTGGTTGGTGGGCTCGTCCAACAGCAGCATGTCCGGCTTGGACAGCAGCAACCGGCACAGGGCGACCCGCCGTTTCTCGCCGCCGGACAGGTGCTGGACCGCAGCGTCCCACGGCGGCAGGCGCAGGGCGTCCGCAGCGATTTCCAGTTGACGGTCGAGGTCGTGGCCGCTGGTGGCCGCCAGAAGTGCCTCCAGCTCGGCCTGCTCGGTGGCGAGCTTGTCGAAGTCCGCGCCTTCCTCGCTGTAGGCCGCGTAGACCTGCTCCAGCCTCGAGACGGCATCCTTGATGGGCTGTACAGCCTCCTCGACGATGCCCCGCACATCCTTGGCGGGGTCCAGGTCCGGCTCCTGCGGCAGGTAGCCGATCTTGATACCGGGCTGTGGCCGGGCCTCGCCCTCAATTTCCTGGTCGAGGCCGGCCATGATCCTGAGCAAGGTCGACTTGCCGGAACCATTGAGCCCAAGCACGCCGATCTTGGCGCCCGGAAAGAAGGACAGGGAGATGTCGCGCAGGATATGTCGCTTAGGCGGCACGACCTTGCCGACCCGATTCATGGTGTAGATGAACTGAGGCATGGGCAAATTATCGGCGATGGCCTGCCCACTCGCCAACTGCTAGTCTCCGGCCATGCGCAAGGCAGCGGGAGGAACCGCCCTGGTCAGCGGCGATTCGATCGCCCGCTATGGCTTTGGCGACGGCCATCCCTTCGGCCCGGACCGCCATGCGGCCTTCATGGCCGAACTGGAGGCCTCCCCGGCGGCGGCTGCGCTGCTTCGGCTGGCACCGCGGCAGGCCAGCGAGGAAGAACTGGCCTGGTTCCATGCCCCTGAATTCCTTGCCATGGTGCGCGAACGTTGCGAGCAGGGTGAGGGTTTCCTGGATGCCGGGGACACCCCGGCGCGGCACGGGCTCTATGAGGCCGCCAGTGCCGTAGTGGGCGCGGCGCTGGTGGCGACCGAGGCCATCATGGCCGGGCAGTGTCGGCGGGCCTTCGTGCCAATCGCCGGACTGCACCACGCGGCCAGACGCCATGCCGCTGGTTTCTGCGTGCTGAACGATTGCGGGGTAGTGGCCGAGGCGCTCAGGCGACGCTGGCAGTTGGGGCGCGTGGCCTACGTGGACATCGACGTCCATCACGGCGACGGTGTCTTCTACTCCTTCGAGGACGACCCTTACCTGGTGTTTGCCGATATCCACGAAGACGGTCGGTTCCTTTACCCGGGTACCGGCGCCGAGTCCGAGGCGGGTACCGGGGCGGCTCGTGGCAGTAAGCTCAACATTGGGCTGGCGCCGGGAGCCGGAGATGACGAGTTTTTCGAGGCTTGGGCCCGGGTCGAGGCCCACCTGGAGCAATACCGTCCGGAATTCATCATCTTTCAGTGCGGGGCCGACCCGGTGGAGGGTGACCCGCTGGCGCACCTCCGCTATAGCCTTGAGCCGCACGGGCACGCCGCCCGGCGCCTCGTCGAACTCGCGGCCCGGCACGCCGGTGGACGACTGCTGGCCCTGGGCGGCGGGGGTTACAACAGGGGCAACCTGGCCCGGGCCTGGACCCGGGTCGTGGAGGAGTTCGTCGCCGCAGGTTGAGGCGTCCCAGTGCGGTCCGGGTTCGCTACAATGCCCACCCCCCCGAAGGAGGGCCCCAGCCGATGTTTTCCCCCGATCTCACCATTGCCGGTTTCGACCCCGAACTCAGCACCGCGATGCTCGCCGAGAGCCGCCGTCAGGAAGAGCACCTTGAGCTGATCGCCTCGGAAAATTACGCCAGTCCCCGGGTGCTCGAGGCCCAGGGGTCGGTCCTGACCAACAAATATGCCGAAGGCTATCCGGGCAAGCGATATTACGGTGGCTGTGAATTCGTGGACGTGGCCGAGCAGTTGGCCATCGAGCGGGCGAAACAGCTGTTCGGGGCAAACTATGCCAACGTGCAGCCCCACTCCGGTTCGCAGGCCAACGCGGCGGTCTTCATGGCCCTGCTCAACCCGGGTGACACTCTGCTCGGCATGAGTCTCGACCATGGCGGCCACCTGACTCATGGGGCCAAGGTCAACTTTTCCGGCAAGATCTACCATTCCATCCAGTACGGGCTGCATCCCGAGACCGGGGTGATCGATTACGAACAGGCTGAGGCCCTCGCCCGCGAGCATCGCCCCAAGCTGGTCATTGCCGGTTTCTCCGCCTACTCGGGCGTGGTGGACTGGGCCCGTTTCCGGGCCATCGCGGATTCGGTGGGTGCCTATCTGCTGGTCGACATGGCGCACATCGCCGGGCTGGTTGCGGCGGGCGTCTACCCGAGCCCCGTGCCGCACGCCGACGTGGTCACCACCACCACGCACAAGACCCTGCGTGGACCCCGCGGTGGACTCATCCTCGCCCGACAGAATCCCGACCTGCACAAGAAATTCAACTCGATGATTTTCCCGGGTACACAAGGCGGGCCGCTCATGCACGTCATCGCCGCCAAGGCGGTGGCTTTCAGGGAGGCGCTGCAGCCCGAGTTTGTCGATTACCAGCGTCAGGTGATCGCCAACGCCAAGGCGATGGCCGCCACCTTGCAGGAGCGAGGCTATCGCATCGTCTCGGGTGGCACCGAGAATCACCTGTTCCTGCTTGATCTGGTCGGCCGCGACTACACCGGCAAGGATGCCGATGCGGCGCTCGGCCGCTCGCACATCACGGTGAACAAGAACGCCGTGCCCAATGATCCCCGCCCGCCTTTCGTAACCAGCGGCCTGAGGATCGGTACCCCGGCCATCACCACGCGGGGTTTCGGTCTGACTGAGGCGCAGGAGGTGGGCCACCTGATTGCGGAAGTGTTGGATCACCACGGCGACGCCGCGGCCGAGGCTCGGGTCCGGGACAAGGTCCTGGCCCTGTGCCGGCGTTTCCCGGTCTACGGCTAGGCTGGCGGGCGCGGCAGCCCCGGGAAGACAAGGCGTGCACTGTCCCTTCTGCGGCAACGAAGAGACCAAGGTCATCGACTCGCGGCTGGCCGGTGAGGGGCACCAGATTCGCCGCCGGCGGGAGTGCGTGGGCTGCAGCGAGCGCTTCACCACTTTCGAGACCGCCGAACTGGTCATGCCGGCGGTGATCAAGGGTGACCAGAAACGCGAGCCCTTCGACGTGACCAAGATGCGCGCTGGAATGCTCAAGGCACTGGAGAAGAGGCCGGTGCCGCAGGAAGCGCTGGAGGAATCCATCGAGCGCATCTGTCACCAGCTACGCGCTCTGGGCGAGCGGGAAGTGGCCTCCCGGGTCGTGGGTGAACTGGTGATGCAGCAGCTGCGCCAGCTCGACGAGGTGGCCTACGTGCGGTTTGCATCCGTCTACCACAGGTTCCAGGACATCGATGAGTTCCGGCAACAGCTGGAAAACCTCGACGATGCGCGGCGCCGGCAAACTGCACTGGGCCAGCTGTCCCTGCTCCCGGGGAGCGGCCCCGGTCGACGCAAGTGAGCCACGCCGAGGACCGGCGCCACATGGCGCATGCCCTGCGCCTCGCCCGGCGTGGGCTGCGCACCACCGACCCCAACCCGAGGGTGGGCTGCGTACTGGTGCGTGGCGGGCAGGTGATTGGCGAGGGCTTCCATCGGCGGGCCGGGGAGCCCCACGCGGAAGTGGTTGCGCTGCGCGCCTGCGGCGATGCCCGGGGCGCAACGGCCTATGTGACGCTCGAGCCCTGCAGCCATCACGGCCGCACGCCACCCTGCGCCGATGCCCTGATCGAGGCGGGTCTGGCGCGCGTCGTCTATGCCAGCAGGGACCCGAATCCGGAGGTGGACGGTCGCGGTGCCGAGCGGCTTGCCAGGGCAGGGATCGAAGTGGTCCAGGGAGTGCTGGAGGCCGAGGCGCGGGAGCTCAACCCGGGCTTCCTGTCCCGCATGGAGCGTGGCAGGCCCTGGGTGCGGCTGAAGCTGGCAGCCAGCCTCGACGGCAGGACGGCGCTGGCCAGCGGTGAGAGTCGCTGGATCAGCGGCGAAGCGGCCCGCGCCGACGGGCAGCAGTGGCGGGCCCGGGCCTCGGCCATTCTCACTGGGATTGGCACCGTGCTGACTGATGACCCTCGACTCGACGTCAGGCTCCGCGGGCACCGTCGTCAGCCGCTGCGCGTGGTGCTCGATAGCCGTGGCCGGATGCCTGCGGCTGCGCGGATCCTTGAGCCGCCCGGGGAGGTGCTATGGCTGACGGTGGCCGGGACCGCGGCGGGCAAGCCGCCCGCTGGCTTGCCACCGACGGCGCAGTGGCAAGAGCTGCCGGGCAGCGGCTCGGGCATCGACCTCTCTGCGGTCTCCTCCCTGCTGGCTGCGCGCGGCATCAACGAACTGCATGTGGAATGCGGCCCGCGCCTGGCCGGGGCCTGGCTGCGAGCAGGGCTGGTCGACGAACTGGTACTCTACGTCGCGCCGAGGTTGCTGGGCGAGGGGGCACGACCCCTGGCCATAATCGGGGAACTCGCCTCATTGGCCGCAGCCCCGGGGTTTTCCATCCATTCCACCGGAAGGGTCGGGGCCGATCTCAGGATCGTCCTGCGTCCGGGTGAGGGAGCGTGCTGAGACGTGTTCACCGGGATCATCAGGGCAATAGGGCGGGTCGAGGAGGTCAGCGAGGCAAGCGGTGACAGGAGGATCCACGTCTCGGCACCGGGCCTCGACGCCTCGAGTCTCGCGCTCGGTGAGAGCATCGCCGTAGCGGGAGTCTGCCTGACCGTCACCGAAGCCACAGACGTGGGTTTCATGGCTGACGTCTCCCGCGAGACGCTTGAGCGCACGACCCTCGGCAGCTTGCAGGCAGGGTCCGCGGTCAACCTCGAGCCGGCCCTGCGGGTGGGCGATCCGCTGGGTGGACACTACGTCACCGGGCATGTAGACGCGGTGGGGCAGGTTGCGGCTTTGTCACGCGATGCCCGCTCGTGGCGGGTTCGCTTTTTCTTTCCAGATAGCCTGGGGCGTTTCATCGCGAGCAAGGGTTCGGTTGCGGTCGAGGGCGTCAGCCTGACCGTCAACGAGGTGGAGGCGGGCGAGTTCGGCGTCAACCTGATTCCCCACACCTGGGAGGTCACCACCCTCGGGAAGCTGGCAGTGGGGACGCCTGTCAATCTTGAGGTCGACCTCGTGGCGCGTTACCTCGAACGCATGTGGCAGGCAGGAGGCCAGCGGTGAACCGTTTCCACCCTATCGAGGAATTGATCGAGGAATTGCGCTGCGGGCGCATGATCGTCCTGGTCGACGACGAGTCCCGCGAGAACGAGGGGGACCTGGTGATGGCGGCCGAGATGGTCCGCCCTGACGACGTCAACTTCATGGCCCGCTACGGTCGCGGCCTGATCTGCCTGACCCTCACCCGTGAGCGCTGTCGCCAGTTGCGTCTGCCCTTGATGGTCTCCGGCACCGACGATGGGCACCAGACCAATTTTACGGTGAGCATCGAGGCGGCCGAGGGCGTGACCACCGGCATCTCGGCCTTCGATCGGGCTCGCACCATCCGCGCTGCGGTGGAACCGCAGGCCCGCCCCGAGGACCTGAGACAGCCCGGGCATATCTTCCCGCTGATGGCCCAACCCGGCGGGGTGCTGACCCGCGCCGGCCATACCGAGGCCGGCTGCGACCTCGCGCGCCTCGCCGGCTTCGAGCCGGCCTCCGTCATCGTCGAGATCCTCAACGAGGATGGCACCATGGCGCGGCGTCCGGAACTGCACGAGTTCGCCCGGCATCACGGGCTCAAGATGGGGACCATCGCTGACTTGATCCGCTATCGTTTGCACACCGAGCGCTCCGTGGAGCGGGTGTCGGAGCAGGCAGTAGACACCCGTCATGGCCGTTTCCGCATGTGCTGGTACGAGGATCATGTCCATCGCGAGGTACATGCGGCCCTCGTGCGTGGTGAGATCGCCGCCGATCCGGTGCCGCTGGTGCGGGTGCACCTGGTCGACACCTTGCGCGACCTGATCGGGGTGCGCGGTCCGGAACCGGCATGGACCCTGGACACGGCCCTGGCGCGGCTGGCCAGCGAACCGGCCGGGGTGCTGGTACTGCTTCGCCACGGGGAAACGCCGCGGGAACTGATGCGGGCGGTCAAGGCGCTCGAGCAAGGGGAGGAACGAGGCGGCGGCGGGGACGCTCCTCCTGGCGGCGCGGTCCTGCGCACCTACGGCATCGGCGCCCAGATCCTGCAGGACCTGGGGGTGTCGCGCATGCGGGTCTTGTCTGCGCCGAGGCAGTTGCTCGGACTCGAGGCCTTCGGTCTGGAGATCACCGGCTACGAGGCCTGAGCGCCGACGCTATAATGAGCCATGGACGCACCCCGCATACTGGAAGGTGACCTGCAGGCCCGTGACCTGCGGCTGGTCATCCTGGCCTCCCGCTATAACGAGCGGGTGGTGGATGCACTGGTGCGCGGTGCGGTCGACGCCCTGAGCAGAGCCGGTCTCGAGGAACGCAAGGTGGAACTGGTCCGCGTGCCGGGCGCTTTCGAGTTGCCCGTCGTCGCTCGTCGATTGGCCATGACCCGACGCTACGACGCGATCATCGCCCTGGGTGCCGTCATTCGCGGCGAGACCGGCCACTACGACTTGGTGGCCGGCGAGGCATGCGGTGGGTTGGCAAGGGTTGCCACTGACACCGGCGTGCCTGTGGCACTCGGGCTGTTGACCACCGAGACCACCGAGCAGGCACTGGAGCGTTCCGGCGGCAAGGCTGGCAACAAGGGCGCGGAGGCGGCGCTCTGTGCCGTCGAGCTCGCCAACCTGCTGCGACGTATCGAGGCCTGAGTGGCTTCCCCACGTCAGCTTGAGACCCGTGCCCGCACGGCAGCGCGTCGTCAACTGGCCCAGGCGCTGTACCAGCTGCAGCTGACAGGTCAGCCCTGGCAGGACATCCACGGCCAGTTCGCAGCGGAGTCTGCCTTCGCGGCAGCCGATGCAGCGTTCTTCAAGGAAGCGCTGTCAGGTATTGCGGGCAGCATGCCCGACCTCGACGTCGAGCTCGCTGAATTTGGCAAGATCCCTGCCAGGCAGCTGGATCCCATTGAGCATGGCATCCTCTGGCTCGGCTTGTGGGAATTGCGCTGCCGTCCGGAGGTGCCTTATCGCACGGTGATCGACGAGGCCGTGCGCCTTGCTCACGCCTTCGGTGCGGCCGAGGGCTATCGTTTCGTGAATGCGGTCCTCGACGCCGCCTCGCGTGTGCACCGCGCCCCCGAGCGGGGCGCAGCCTGAGCCGTGGCCAGCGCGCCGGCCGCCGGCGAATTCGAGCTGATCGCCCGCTATCTGTCCCACCTCGGCGCCGAACGGGAAGATGTCCTGCTCGGGGTGGGCGACGATGCCGCCGTGGTGCGCGCGCCGCCTGGTCATGACCTTGCCCTGGCCCACGATACGCTGGTCGATGGCGTGCATTTTCCACGGGGGATGCCGGCCGACCAGGTGGGTTATCGCTGTCTGGCTGTGAACCTGAGTGACCTGGCAGCCATGGGGGCACGGCCTGCCTGGGCGCTCCTGTCCTTGACCCTGCCCTCTGGCGATGCCGAGTGGGTCCGGTGCTTCGCCTCCGGCCTCGACAGGCTGGCGCGGGAGGCCGGGCTTGCCGTAGTGGGCGGGGACACTACCTCGGGTCCGTTGACGGTCGGCCTGTCGGTGGTGGGCTGGCTGCCCGCGGGCCTCGCGCTTACTCGCAGCGGCGCCCGCGTAGGCGACGAACTCTGGGTCAGCGGCTGGCCCGGTGAGGCGGCAGCCGGTTTGGCCTTCATCCAGTCGGGAGAGGGCGCGCAATCAGCCCCGGTCGCCGGGCTGGTCGAGCGCTTCCGGTGGCCGCAGCCTAGGCTCGGACTGGGGGCTGCACTGCTCGGTCGGGCGAGCGCCTGCATCGACCTGTCCGACGGGCTGGCGGCGGATGTCGGCAAGCTCTGTCATGCCAGTGGGGTCGCAGCTGACCTCGACTCACGGTCCCTGCCGGTGTCCGCGGCGCTGCGCGCGGGCGCGGCCGACGAGCGCACGCTGCGTGGCTGGCTGCTGGCGGGGGGGGACGACTACGAGCTGGCCTTTACGCTGCCGACGGGTACCGACCCGACCCCCCTGCGGGCCGCCGCGGGTTGCGACGTCCACCGGATCGGCCGCATCGTCGAGGGAGCGGGCGTCAGGCTCGATGGCGAACCACTCGACCCCGCCAGCCTGCGCGGCTATGACCATTTTTCTACTGACCCGGGGCGGGGTACCTGAAACGCGGACTGGGTCACGAAAGCGGGTCGATTTAACGGAATATCCTTGCCGCGGAAGGACCGACAAGACCCATGCAAGCCACCCTGCCCATTCCATTCAGGCCCCGAGGTGCCCAGACGGCGGAATTCCCGTCCCGGCTGGGTAAGTACGACCTGATCCGCAAGGTTGGGCAGGGCTCCAGCGGTACCGTCTTCCTCTCCCACGATCCCTTCCAGCGCCGCGACGTGGCGGTGAAGGTCTACGCGCCGGACGGGGAACTGGAGCAGAAGCAGCCGGGGTCGCTGCGTAGCATGTTCCTGGCCGAGGCCCGGATGGTGGGACGCCTGGAGCATCCGAACCTTCTGCCGATCTACGACGCGGGCCGCGAGCAGGGACTGTCCTTCGTGGCCAGTGAGTTCGTGCACGGGGCCCGGACCCTGGCCGCCTACACCGCGGCCGACAACCTGCTGCCCATGGACGTCGTCATCAGCCTGGCGCACAAGTGCGCCAGGGCCCTGCACTACGCCCATGGCGAGGGGGTCATCCATCGCGACATCAAGCCCAGCAACCTGATGCTCACGCCAGAGGGTGACCTGCGGATCATCGACTTCGGTATTTCCCTGACCGGTGAGTGCGGGGGACGAGGGATCGAGGGGATCGCCGGCAGCCCGAGCTATATGTCGCCCGAGCAGGTCCAGTCGCTGCCGTTGAGCGGAGCCTCGGACCAGTTTTCACTCGGTGCCGTCCTCTACCAACTGCTGTCCGGTATCCGTCCCTTCCGGGCACCGACGCTCGACAAGCTGCTGCATCGGATCGTTTACTCGACCCCCGAGCCCCTGCACCGATTAAGGGCCGATGTCCCGGCCGCCCTGGAACACATCGTGGGCCGCGCCATGCACAAGGACCCGGCCGCACGCTTCGCCTCCGGGCTGGAGCTGGCCGGGGAGCTGGAGCGTGCCCTGCTCGCCATCGATCTCTGCGCAACGCTGCCTGACCAGGGCGACCGTTTCGGGAGGCTGCGCCGCCTGGAGTTCTTCCAGGACTTCTCCGCAGAAGAGATTTCGCAATTGATGAAGGCCGGCAGCTGGTGCGAGTACCAGGCCGGCCAGGAGATCGTTCGCGAGGGCGCCATCGACGATCGTTTCTATGTCGTGGTGGGCGGTGAATGCGAGGTGCGGCGAGGCGGCGAGTTACTGGCTCGCCTGGTCGCCGGCGACTGCTTCGGCGAGTCGAGCTACGTGCGGGGTGCGCGCCGGCAGGCCACCATCAACGCGGGTGCTTGCGCGACCGTGCTGAGGATCAGCTCGACACTGCTGGAGCAGGTTGCACAGTCCTGCCAGTTGCGGTTCAACCAGGCCTTCCTGCGGTCAATGATCGTGCGGCTGCAGTCGGGAGCAGCGCGGCCCGACTCATTCAGCTGCTGAATCAGCTTCCTTGTCGCGGTCGATCCGCGCATAGGCCGAGTGATTGTGGATTGATTCCAGGTTCTCGGCCTCGATGGTATAGGCGAGGATGCGTCCGTCCGACTCCAGCCTCCCGGCGACGTCGCGCACCAGGTCCTCGACGAACTTGGGGTTGTCGTAGGCCTTCTCGGTGACGAATTTCTCGTCCGGACGCTTGAGGATACCGTAGACCTCGCAGGATGCCTCGGATTCTGCCACCTCGATGAGTTCCTCCAGCCACAGGTGCTGGTCGGTCCTGACGGTGAGCGTGACCCGGGAGCGCTGGTTGTGCGCGCCGTAGTCGCTGATATCCTTCGAGCAGGGACAGAGGCTCGTCACCGGCACTTCCACTCGCAGCCACAGTTGCGACCTGCCTCGACTGTGCTCGCCGATCAGGGACGCCTCGTAATTCATCAGGCTTTCGACCCGCGTAACGGGCGCGCGCTTGCGCACGAAAAAAGGAAAACGCATCTCGATGTGCCCCGATTCGGAGTCGAGGACCTCGGTCATTTCCGCCACCAGCGAGCTGAAACTGGCCACCGAAACTTCCCGCTCGTGGCGGTTGAGCAGCTCGACGAAGCGGGACATGTGGGTGCCCTTGAAGTCATGGGGCAGGTGCACGTACATGTTGAGGCGCGCCACCGTGTGCTGTTCCTCGCCGCTACGGTCCAGCACCCTGACCGGGTGGGTCAGGTCCTTCACCCCGACCCGGTCGATCGGGATGCGACGTCGGTCGGGGCGTGCCTGCACGTCCTCGATGGCGGCGGGGGACTGGACGTTGATTCGGGTGATCTGGGTCATGAAGAGGCCCGCTGTGCGCGCACACCGGCAAGCCCGGCAGTTGCTTGTTCGGACCCGGCGCCTGAGTGGATTCCCGAGCCGGCCAGGAATTGCGTGACGGCTCGACGGACCGATTCCAGGTCGAGTCCCGCGTCGGCGAGGTTCTCCTCACGGCTGCCGTGCTCGATGAAACGGTCCGGGATGCCGAGATTGAGGACTGGCAGGTGCTGGCCGGCGCGCTGCAGGCACTGGCTTACGGCTTCACCGGCTCCGCCGGCCACCGCATTGTCCTCGAGGGTGATGATGGCCCGATGGCGGCTGGCAAAGTGCCTGATACAGTCCTCATCGAGGGGTTTTACCCAGCGCATGTTCACCAGGCTGGCATCGAACTCGGCGGCAAGCTGTTCGGCCACCTCAATAAGCGCGCCGAATGAGAGCAGGGCGAAAGCCCCCTGACCCTCCCGCCTGACCTGCGCCCGCCCGGGTTCGAGAACCGACATCGACTTTGAGGGCGTGACCCCAGGGCCGCGGCCGCGCGGATAGCGGACTACCGAGGGCAGCTCGAGCGTGGTGCCCGTATGCAGCATTTGCCTGCACTCGTCCTCGTCGGCGGGGGCCATGATGTAGAGATCAGGAATGCAGCGTAGGTAGCTGAGGTCGAAGGCGCCCTGGTGGGTCGCACCGTCGCTGCCGACCAGCCCGCCGCGGTCGATGGCGAACAGCACCGGCAATCGTTGCAGGGCCACGTCGTGGATCAGTTGGTCGTAGCCGCGCTGCAGGAAGGTGGAGTAGATCGCCACCACCGGGCGCATGCCCTCGCAGGCCATGCCGGCCGCCAGCGTGACGGCATGTTGCTCGGCGATGGCGACG
>JAURLT010000086.1 GCA_030831085.1 Gammaproteobacteria bacterium | reverse complement strand
CCACAGAGCGGCGCGGTGGCCTGACCGCCTACCCTGCGCGCCTGCCCATCCAGGCCGACAGCATCGATGCGTTGATCCTTCCGCACACCCTCGAGCACGAGGCTGATCCGCACGCGGTGTTGCGCGAGGCTCACCGGGTGTTGCGGGCAGAGAGCCACGTCCTGGCCCTCGGTTTCGAGCCACTGGGTCCATGGGCCTGGCGGGGTCGCCTGTCGCGGTGCGGTTTTCCGCCGGGTATCCGCCGCAGGATGTCGCGGCGCCGGCTTACCGACTGGATGCAGTTGCTGGGTTTTGACGTGGATCCTGCCGTGCGTTTCCTCTACACCTTGCCCTTCGCCGCGGCCCAGGAGGGCCGCCTGCAGCGTTGGAGTGAGGCCCTCGGGCAAGCGGTTTGGCCCCGATTGTCAGGCGCCTACCTGCTGGTGGCGCGCAAACGCGTGTACTCGGTGACGCCGCTGCGCCTGCCACACAAGGCCCGACCGGCACTCATAGGTGGGCTGGTCGAGCCCACGCCCCGGATTCGCTCGTGAGCGTCGACGTCGACGTCTATACGGACGGCGCATGCCGTGGCAACCCGGGGCCCGGGGGGTGGGGTGCGCTGCTCAGGGCCGGGCAGCGCGAGAAGGAGTTGTTCGGTGGGGAACTGCAAACCACCAACAATCGGATGGAGTTGACTGCAGCCATAGAGGCCCTGGAGGCACTCAAGCGTCCCTGCACGGTGGCCCTGCATACGGACTCGCAGTACCTCAGGCTGGGGATCACCGAGTGGCTGCCGCAATGGCGCGCGCGCGGGTGGCGTACCGCCGACCGCAAGCCAGTCAAGAACCAGGATCTCTGGCAACGCCTGGAGGAGGCTGCGGCACGCCACGAGGTGCGCTGGCACTGGGTCAAGGGCCATGCTGGTCATCCGGAAAACGAGCGCGCTGATGCCTTGGCCAACCGGGGTATCGACGAACTTTCGAAAGCCTGAATGGTTACAATCGAGGCCCATGCGCCAAATCGTTCTGGACACTGAAACGACTGGACTCGAGTTGTCGGCCGGGCATAGGCTGGTCGAAGTGGGCTGCGTGGAATTGCGCGATCGCCGGCCTACCGGACGGACCTTCCATCGCTACCTGTGTCCAGACCGGGAAGTGGATCCGGGTGCGCTGGCCGTGCACGGGCTGAATGACGCCTTCCTCGCGGGCCAGCCGCGTTTTGCGGAAGTGGCGCAGGAGTTCGTCGAGTTCATCGCTGGTGCCGAACTGATCATCCACAACGCCAGCTTCGACGTGGGCTTTCTTGATATGGAGCTGGCGCGTGTGGGCGGTGAAGTCCGCGCGCTGGCTGCAGTCTGCAGCATCACCGACACCCTCGCGCTCGCCCGCCGCCTGCATCCAGGACAGCGCAACAGTCTTGACAGCCTGTGCAAACGCTACGGGGTCGACAATTCTGCCCGCGACCTTCATGGAGCGCTGCTGGACGCGCGCATTCTCGTCGACGTCTACCTGGCCATGACGGGTGGCCAGGTGGCGCTGACCCTCTCCTCTGCCAATGAGACGAACAAGGGCGCCCGGGAAGCCAACCGGCGTACTCGTCCCGTGCGGCCGAGCATCCCTGTGGTCAGGGCGACTGAGGCAGAGAGTTCTGCCCATGAGCGCATGCTGGACTCCGTGGCCAAGGCCTCAGGGGGACGGGTGCTGTTTCGGGGGGAAGGGTCGGCATGAAAGTGTTGGTAACAGGGGCAGCGGGCTTTATCGGCTATCACGTCGCCTCGCGCCTGCTGCAGCGTGGGGACGAGGTCGTTGGCCTGGATAACCTGAACGACTATTACGATCCCAACCTCAAGCAGGCCCGCCTGGCTCGTCTGCAGGAGCGGGCTGGTTTCTCATTCCATCGCATGGATCTTACGGACCGCGCCGGTATCGAGGGGCTGTTCAGCAACTTGCGTCCGCAGCGAGTAGTCCACCTTGCCGCCCAGGCCGGTGTGCGTTATTCACTGACTCACCCGCATGCCTACGTCGACAGTAACGTCACCGGTACGCTGCACGTGCTGGAGGGTTGTCGACATCACGGCGTCGAGCACCTGGTGTTCGCCTCCACCAGCTCGGTCTACGGGGCCAATACACACATGCCGTTTTCCGTTCACCACTCGACCGAGCATCCACTGTCCTTCTACGCCGCCACCAAGAAGGCCAACGAGATGATGGCGCATACTTATGCGGCGCTGTACGGGCTTCCAGTGACGGGCCTGCGATTCTTTACCGTCTATGGTCCCTGGGGTCGCCCGGACATGGCGCTATTCCTGTTCACCCGCAACATCCTGGCCGGCCGGCCCATCGATGTCTTCAACTACGGCAATCACAAGCGCGATTTCACCTTCGTTGACGACATCGTGGGGGGTGTCGTGGCGGCACTTGACCATGTGGCTGCGCCCAATTCGCAGTGGGACAGTCGGCAGCCCGACCCTGCCACCAGCAGCGCACCGTACCGGATTTACAACATCGGCAATAACCGCGCAGTAGAACTCCGGCGCTACATCGAGGTGCTGGAGGAATGTCTCGGGCGCAAGGCGGAGATGAACCTGCTGCCGCTGCAGGTGGGCGACGTGCCCGATACCTGGGCCGATGCCGAGGACCTGGTGCGTGACGTGGGGTACCGACCGGATACTCCCGTCGAGGTCGGTGTGCGGCGGTTCGTCGACTGGTATCTGGAGTACTACCGGGACTCGGCCCCGCCCGACCCCAAGGTAACCAACCTCGGATGAGTTGCGAAGCCCAACAACTGGCCTGGCAGGCTGTCATGTCGGCGGCCGACAGGTTGCGGTCAAGTGACGTTGCTTCATTCTTTGCCTCGCCCGCCCGGCGCTTCGCAGACTTCTCGCGCGAGGTGGATGGTTTGCTGCTGGACTTCACCCGGCAGCCCCTGGACACCGCCGCCCTCGAGTCGCTGATCAGCCTGGCGACTGCCAGCAACCTGCCGGGCGCGATTGACTCACTGTTCGATGGCGAACCGGTCAACAACACCGAGGGCAGGGCGGCCTTGCATACCCTCCTGAGGGTGCCGTCCTCGGTCTCCTTGCCCCCCCATCTCGAGACGCTCCATGGAGAGGTCCTGGCGGAGCGCGCGCGCTGCGCCGCTTTCGTGGCCGAGGTGCACGACGGCCGACGCACAGGGGTGACCGGCGAGCGTTTCACGGACGTGGTGAACATCGGTATCGGGGGTAGCGACCTGGGCCCCGCCATGGCGGTGGAGGCGTTGCGTCCGTTTCATGCGGGCCGGGTGGAATGTCATTTCGTGTCGAACGTCGATGGCACGCAGATGCTGGACCTCGCCACGCATCTCGATCCGGCGCGCACGCTGGTATTGGTCTGCTCCAAGACCTTTACTACCCAGGAGACGCTG
>JAURLT010000085.1 GCA_030831085.1 Gammaproteobacteria bacterium | reverse complement strand
GGGCGTTCCGTCCGCTGGACAAAAGGTCGCGGAGTATACGACCAAACCGGGGACAAGTTCAGTGAGAAGTGGTCTCGGCGGTCAACGACATGACCCACCCGTCACGGGCGTCTGCCCTCAACACCCCTGCCGGGGCGGTCTCACGGGCTGGGGAGACAGGACGACCCTGACCGCCCGGAAGACGCATGCGAAACGGGCTGCCCTGAACCTGACCGCCGATCCTGTAGGTCACCACCCCGGCGAGTTCCGGAGGGGCATCGATCAAGGGCATGACGGCCGCCTCCAGCTGCCCTCCTCGACGCAGGAGGACGCCGCTCACCTGCAGCATCGGCGACTGGTCAAACTCGATGGAGGAGCTCTCGGCGCCGTCAGGCAGGGTCAACTGCAGCCGCAGCCGGACCGGCACGCCGGCCTGCAGGACGGGAACCTCCGTCAGCCTGACCACGACGGGCGGCCTGGGCTTGCCCGGCGAGCGGTGACCGTCGGGCACGGATTCGGACACACACCCCGCCGATGCCATGAGCACCAACCCTGCGGGCAACCACACCAAGAGCGAGGTCTTCATGGCAGATTCATCCTGACGGTGATCAGGGTATCCCCAAGGGGCGGGCCCGGTCGGCACGGTTCACCCAGGTTGCTGCACTCGGCCACTTCCAGCAGGTAGGTGCCCGGCGCCAGCCCGGTGTAACTGGCCGTTTCGAGGCCGTCGACGACGCTGTCGTCCAGCCCGGAGCAGGGCAACGCAAAATTGGCGCACTGCTGCGCGCCCTGGCGATAGAGCAGGAAATCGGGATCCGAACCAACCGGCCCCTGCGCCGACAGGTCAAGGTTTCCGCCATTGGGCAGGTCGATCCGGAAATAACGCCGGCCGCCCAGACGGTTGTAGGAGGCGAAAAACCCATCTCCATCGGCATAGCGATCGGTGCTCACCACCGTCACCGGGACACCGGGAACCAAGGTGCGGAACACCGGCAGCAGGTCTGGCGCTGACGGCAGGGTTTGGTTCTCGGCAAAGTCGCCAGTACCGTCAATGTCCTCAGCCAACAGTCGCTGCCGGACGGCGGAAGCCTGAGAGGGATAGTCGACTGCCAGCCCCTCGGCGAAAGAAAAAATACTGGTCAGAGCCGGCGTCTCGACTATGGCGCCGCGCATGACCGCGTGGATGGCCGCATACCCAAGGTCAATGGCATCGCCAGCCTCCCCCACTCCATCGAACACGTCCCAGAACACCTCCTGCACGGAGGCCTCGGAATAAAACCCCGTCGCCACGAGGCTGGTGAACGGCTGGGTATCGTTCTCCATGTTGAAAGCGAACGCGGCCGTACCCCCGGTGCGAAACGTATCTCGATACAGGGGACTGTCCAATACGAAGCCCTGGAAGGCATTGCCCCACCCCTCCGAAAAGGCGATGGCGGGTTCGAGCCGATGATCCAGCGCGTGGGGTCCGCCCATCGAGTCGTCACGACCCAGACGGTCCTGGAAGTAGTGGGCAAATTCGTGGGCGATGACCGAGGGATCGAATTCGTCCGCATCATCGCTGGCATCACCGCTGGCATCGCCGAGCACGTAGATGCCCGGCGGCGTGGCCGGACATGCGTTGGTGGCAGCCAACCCGTTACCGCCCACATAAAAAGTATTGCCCAGATCGCCGGTGACCGGATCAGGACGCCCCTCGCAGTCTGCGCCATTGTTGGCGGGCGCCCAGAACACATCCAGCGGCGGCAGCACGAGGCCAGGTTCCGCCTGCTGCAACAGCTCGCGCGCACGCCAGAGCATGTCGAGGATGGCGAACGGCGCTGCGGCTCGCTGGCCCGTGTACGTGGTGCCACCCCAACCGATGGGTGCGTTCAGGTCGATCCGAAGCGACGCTGCCGAGGGCGTCACCTGATTACTGTCAAGGGCATAGAGGACGTTCCCACCCGTGTTGTCGCGCACCTCCAGGTCATAGCCCCCGGAGCCGGACTTCAGCAGTTGCGCCTTGGCGCGAATCCGCAGCGCAGTATTGGCTACTGTCGCGCTGTAACTACCGGAACTGTCGGTCACCGTGGAGGCCAGCAGGCTGCCGTCCGAAGCTCGCAAAACCTCAACAGTGGCGCCTCGCACGGGCGTTCGCTCGGTCTGGTTCAGGTCGAGGGTGTTATCGGGCCTGACCGTGGGCTTGTCGAAGGTAATCGTACCGGTGACCGTGACTTCCGCCGGAGGTGGCGTGCCGCCTCCGCTACCGCCTCCGTCGCTCCCGCTACCTCCCCCGCCACCGCAGCCGGCCAACCACGCCGCAGCCAACATGCAGTAGAACGATCGACCAACCGTGGGTTCGAGCATTGGTTAATGATAACCCAAGGACAACGCCGGCTCAGCCATGGCGGACAGCTGTTCCTCGAGCTCTCCCAGGTGCCTCTCCCAGTAGCGCGCCTCCGCGAACCACGGAAAGGCGAGCGGGAAGGCGGGATCGCTCCAGCGTCGCGCCAGCCACGCCGTGTAGTGAATCATCCGAAGACTTCTCAGCGCCTCGATCAGGCCAAGTTCTCGCAGATCAAAATGGGAAAACTCCCGATAGCCGTCCAGCAAATCACGTAATTGCCCGGACTGTTCCGCGCGGCTACCAGCCAGCAGCATCCACAGGTCCTGGACCGCCGGCCCGTTCATGCAGTCGTCAAGGTCCACGAAGTGCGGACCGGCATCGGTCCACAACAGGTTATTACGGTGACAGTCCCCGTGGATACGGAGCGAACGGACGCTGCCAACCTCCAGGAAGGCATCGTCAACGGCCGCGAGAACCTCTCCCATAACCTGCCGGTACCGCGGTTCCAGGTAGTCCGGAATCCAGCCCTCCTCCAACAGCCAGGTAACGCTACCCCGTCCCATTCTGCCGGGATCCATTCCCGGACGATGACAGAACTCGCTCTGGGCCCCCACCGCATGCAGCCTGCCTAAAAATCGACCCAGCCATTGCCGATCCTCCCTGCTGCCCAGCTCCGGCCAGCGCCCACCGCGACGGGGGAACACAGCAAAGAAAAACCGATCAATCTGGTGCAACGTGCCGTTCCCATCGAGCGAGTTTAGGCTCAAGGGGCCTACGACCGGCACCTCTGCCGCCTGGAGCTCCGCCGTGAACCCGTGCTCCTCAAGTATCGCCTGTTGTGGCCACCGCCCGGGCCGGTAGAACTTGACCACAACAGGGTCGGCATCCTCGAGCCCGACCTGGTAGACCCGATTTTCATAACTCCCGAGGGCCAGAAGGCGCCCGTTGCAGGGCAACCCCACTGATTCCACCGCCTCGATGATGACCTCGGGCACGAGTGACTCGAAGGGATGCGGTTGATTTCTCACCTCCTGATTTTATGTGCAAATTGCCTCCGGGGTCTCGGTCCGACGGTATCATTGAGGGATGGCAGACATATTAGTTACTGGTGGCGCCGGGTACATCGGCAGCCACGTCGTCCGTCAACTCGCCGAGCGCGGTGAGCGTGTCATCGTGCTGGACAACCTGTCCACGGGACGCGCGGCAGCCGTCCTCGGCGGCGAGTTGGTGGTCGGCGATACCGGCGATACTGCGCTGGTCAGTCGCCTGCTGGCGCAGCACGGCATCGACACCATCCTGCATTTTGCCGCCCACATCGTGGTCCCCGAGTCGGTGGCCAACCCTCTGAAGTATTACCGCAATAACACGGCCAATACACGCTCACTCCTCGAGTGCGCCGTACAGGCCGGGGTTAAACAATTCGTCTTCTCATCCACGGCGGCGGTCTACGGACTGCCAGAGGGCGGCTCGGCATCGGAAGACACGCAGACCGCTCCTATCAATCCCTACGGCTGGTCGAAGCTGATGAGCGAATGGATGCTCAGGGACGTCTCGGCCTCGACCGCCATGCGGCATGTCGCCCTGCGTTATTTCAATGTAGCCGGCGCCGACCCCGGGGGGCGTATCGGTCAGTCAACCCCTGAGGCCACCCACCTGATCAAGGTGGCCTGCCAACACGCGGTGGGGCAACGAGCGCAGGTCTCGATCTTCGGCACCGACTTCCCGACTCCGGACGGCACGGGGGTGCGCGACTACATCCACGTGGAGGATCTGGCCTCGGCACACCTTGCAGCGCTGGATTACCTGGCCGCCGGCGGCGACTCGACCGTTCTCAACTGCGGCTACGGACGAGGCAGCAGCGTGCGTGAGGTGTTGGATACCGTGGCCAAGGTTGCCGGCCGGCCGCTGACAATTCACGAGGAACCGCGTCGACCGGGAGACCCTGCCACGCTGGTGGCCCGCGCAGACAAGATACGGCGGGTGTTGGGCTGGGAACCTCGACTGGACAACCTCGAAACCATCGTTCGGCACGCGCTCGCCTGGGAAAAGTCCCTGCACGGCCAGAACTGAGCGACACTTCACGCAATCTCCCCACCTGACTTGAAACGCCTCACAGAAAGGCGTGCCTCAACTGAACAGAATCTCCCCTAAGGGCAAACCCATCGAAAGGTGGGGACGCAAAGCCTCCGGGCTGTGGGCATCACCGATGCCCGTGCCAGCGGGGCCGCCAGCGACACGACAGGTGTCACTGCAAGCAATGCACCGAAAGGTGCAAGGCGTCCCCCCCTCGAGACGGAACTTGATTGTGGAGGGGAACTGGAAATGCATTGGTGGTTGTTGTCGGGTCGTGCATGCATCGGCGTGCTCATGGTCAGCACTCTGCTCAGCGGTTGCCTGGAAAATCGCCCACGATTCACCATCAAAAGTGACTCCGGGCTTGCAACCGATTCAACGACCGGCGCAGCGGGAAACGGCAAGCCATCCATCAGCGGGCAGCCGAGGCCTGAGGTCAAGGCCGGAGAGCCGTACGTTTTCCAGCCCATTGCCAGCGACCCGGACGGCGACCTCCTGACTTTTCGGATCGAGAACCGCCCCCCCTGGGCTATTTTCGAGTCGACCACCGGGAAATTATCCGGAACCCCGGAGGCTGCCGACGTGGGGAGTCACGAGGGCATCCGCATCCTGGTGAGTGACGGAAAGGCCGAGACCAGCACACCCCAATTCGCCGTCAACGTCACCCAGATCGCGCTGGGTTCCGCGACCCTGAGTTGGACACCGCCCACCGAGAATTCCGACGGCTCAACGCTGGTGAACCTGGCCGGCTACCGGATTTATTACGGGCAGTCACCGACCCAGCTTAGCGAACAGGTAGTGATCAATTCGGCAGGCCTCAGCACTTACGTGATTGAGAATCTCTCGCCTGCCACCTGGTACTTCGCAATGACCGCCGTCAACAGCAGCGGCACGGAAAGCGAACGCTCGACAACCGTCAGCAAGCAGGTCGGATAGTTATACCGGCGAGCAGGACTCAGACCACGCGGAAGCGTTGGGTAACGACGGGACCGCGCGAATCAGACAGCGCCTTCATGAGCTCGACCCGACGGGTCACGCCCAGCTTGCCGTACACACGATTCAGGTGCAGCTTAACGGTTTGTTCGCTGATCCCGAGTTCGTTCGCGATGGTCTTGTTGGGTTTACCCTCGAGCAGCTCGGCAAGCACTTCCCCCTCCCGGTCGGTGAGTGAGGGCAGGCGCAGCCAGGTCTGCTCGCTGCGCGGGTTTTCGGTTGGCATGACCTCGCTCATAGCCGCCAATACCTGATCACGTGGGATCCACACTCCACTGTTGCAGATAACCTGCAGGCAACGTACCAGCTCGGTGACGGATTCGGCGCCGCTCAGGCAACCCCTCAGGCCGAGGCGGAACGCGTAGGCAAGGGTTCGCGGAGGCAGGCTATCGCCGATGCTGATCAACCGAAGGCCCGGGACACGGCGCCGCAGTGCCACCAATCCGTCAAAGCCCGACCCGCTCAGGCCGATAGCGCTGACCACGGCCAGCAACTCTCGCGCGGGCTGCAGCTCAGCAAAATCCCTGACTCGCCCTGCCAGCTCACAGCAGGTCGATAGCGCGCAGGCCTGCTCAAGCTCATCCGCCAGCCCGTCATCGAGAGCGACGAGAAAGACCGGCAGCAGGTCTATCTGGCGGGGTGACGCCGCCGTTGAGCCAACACGTTCCATGGTTAAACTGATCCCGACCCTTGCATGGATTCAATCATGAGGGCCGCACGCATTAAAAGCGTGACCCGATTCTCAGTTCAGACCCGACCAACAGAACTGGATAGAACCTATGGGTAATGGGCGGAAGGCCATGCGACCGGTACAACGGATATGTCCAATCACCACTCATGGAAAAGGGTTATGTCCAAACAGCGCGCAAGTATTTTTTCGCTACTCTTTGCGGCATCTGCCCTGGCGTCTGCCCCGTCACAGGCAGCCGATCCCGCTGGGCTCACGATCGCAGAACAGTCCGACAAGTGCATGGCGGAGGTGGCACTGGAAAGAGCCGGCCTGACGCTCAATTGCACCGCCAATGACATATCCCTCGCGCAGGCGCTGCTGCTCGCCAATGAGGACGGCACAGAACCGAAGTGCGACTATCCCGGGGCGCCCATTACCTTTGATGCCATTTACACCGTGACCAGCTCGGCGACAGAGCGTTACGACATTGGACTGTGGTTCTCCTCCGACGGCGACCCGAACGGAGACGGCGCACTGACTGGCAAGTGCAACGTAGCCACCCTGCCCACCTCCGGTGCAGGCGGCTTCGTCAACGTGGACCAGAACACTCAACCCCTGGACACCTGTGGTGACATCAGCAGCCGCAAGGGCAGCAATCCGCTGCAGCCCATCATCCGGCTTACCACCGCCTGCGTCGATCCCAACAACAATGGCTCCCTGGACTTGCCATACTGCACCAGCTGGCGTCAGGGCGGCTCCAACAATACCTGCACCGGGCCGCTGGACGCCTACCCGGGCGCACCGTCAAAGTGCAAGTGCGAGACCAATTTCGAGGTCAACATCGAGGTGCCGCCCGCCGAACTGCGCGTCGAAAAGACGGCCGGGAAGGCGAGCGTAGTGGAGCCGAGCGGATCGGTGACCTATACGGTCAAGGTATACAACGATGGTATTGACCCCGCCAACGGGATCACCCTGACCTCGCTGACGGACCAGCTCGTCGACTCTTTCGGCGCGGTTACCAAAAGCCTGGGAAGCATATTCCAGGAGGACAAGGGCACCGCGATTTCCTCGAGCAGCTGCGCCATGGACGCGTCCATCCAGGCCGGCAATTCGTATACCTGCACCTTCACGACCCAGGTCACTGGCAATGCCGGCGATACGGTCACCGACGAGGTGCGCGCAACGGGCGCAGACGACCGAGGCAACCGACTTTCGGGTGATGCCCAGGCGTCAGTTTCGATTACGGATGCACGGCCCGACATCGCGGTGACCAAGAGTGCGGACAAAACCTCCGTAGATGAACCGGGTGGCAATGTCACCTTTACCGTGACGGTGACCAACACCTCACCGGCGGGCACCCAGGATCCGATCACCATCCAGTCGCTGGTTGACGATATCTACGGCAACCTCAGCGGTCAGGGCACCTGCAACGGCTCGGGCAACCCGTATCCCACGGCGTTGGGCTACGGCAACACCTACAGCTGCAGCTTTACCGCCTACGTGGCCGGCAACGGCAAGGACAAGACCTCGGAGACCAACACCATCACCGCCTCTATCGTCGATGATGATGGCGGGGCTCCCTACAGCGAGGACTCCAACCCTGTCACGATCAGCATAGTACCGGTCGGCTCCGAGATCTCGGTGTCCAAGCAGGTTCGGGTTGGCGCTGGCAATTGGACCGATAGCCTCGACATCGATGAGGTGTACACTCCGGGCACTACCCTTGCCTACAGAGTGGTAGTCACCAACCTGTCCAGGGTTGATGCGGTGACCATCAGCAGCCTCAAGGATAAGGTGAAGCTGAACGGCGGCTCCTACGGGGAGCCTGTCGACCTCGTCACCGACTGCAGCCTGCCATTCAATCTGGCGGCAAATGGTGGCTCACGAACCTGCAGCTTCAGCCTGACCCTGGCGGGCGATGCCGGAGACAGCCATACCAACGAGGTGACGGCCTCCGGCCTGGATGACGATTCCGACCCGGTCAGTGCCAGTGACAGCGCCATCGTGCGGTTCGTCGACGTGCCACCCGCTGCGGCGCTGACCAAGACGGTGCACGAGGCGCTGGTGACCTTCAAGCTGGTGGTCCGCAATGAGTCCACCGCCGAGGATCTCTACATTGGCAGCCTGGTAGACTACGTCTACGGCGACGTGCTGGATCCCCTTAACCCGGCGGTAGCCGCTACAAATTGCGTGGCGACCGAAGTCCTGCTCGGTGAATCGTACGAGTGCTCATTCCAGGTGCTGGTCGAGATCGAGCCGTCTCTTGAACTGCCGCAAACCAGCACTACGGAACTGGTGATCAGCGACGATGAAGGCACGGACGTCACGCCCAATCCCAGCGACAGCGTGACCATCGATTTCAAATAAAACAAGAAGGTCAGGGGCTTGGACAATTGGGGGCTGCTTCGCAGCCCCCTCTCTTTTGGATGGTTTATCCTTCGACCCAGTCACGGAGAGCAACGATGCGCCGCCTGCTGCCGATTCTGCTAGCTACAACATTGATCTGGCCATGCTGTATCTCGGCGACCGCCACGGAGGCTCCTGCTGGGCAGGCCGCCAGCTATCCCGCCCTCGGACTGCCCGATGCTCCGGTGGTGCTGGAGGAGTGGAGCGATTTCTTGTGCCCATTCTGCCGGCGTCACTTCCAGCAGACCGTCCCCCAACTGGTCGAGCGTTACGTCCAGAAGGGCGCCCTGCAGGTGGTGTTCCGCGACTTTCCAATCGACTCACTACACCCAACTGCCATTCGCGGGCACGCCTTCGCGCACTGCATCGCCCAGTCCGACGCGGAGTCCTTCTGGCGCCTGCATGGCAGCCTGTTCAATCG
>JAURLT010000084.1 GCA_030831085.1 Gammaproteobacteria bacterium | reverse complement strand
TTGCAGTAAGTGAAGTTGTCGGGGTGATCCACCCTTGGGTCCATCGCCGTGCACGGATGTCCGTAGAAGAAGTCATCGCGGACGGCCTGAACCTTCCAGAGAGGCATGTCGGTCGGCCCGCAATAGGCCGTGTAGCAGGCCGCCACGGGGATCCCCGCCGGCCTCGCAACCTCAAGCAGCTGCGCCGTTTGCTCGGTAGCCCGATGAATCCTGGACAGTCCACCTAGCGGGTACTGCGGGTCGGTAAAGGCGACCTGCAGGTCCACCACCAGCACTGCAGGTCGCTCGCCGAAGCCGATCTCGCAGGCGCTGTAGCCGACGCTCTGGTAGGCGTCGGTCAATTCAAGCCACCTTGCGCGACTTGCGTGGAGCCTTGTCCGCCTTGCCGGCGCGGGCCTTTGCCCAGGTGGTGAACTGCGGGGCCGCTGGCGCGTCCAGTCCGGTCTCCGCCTTGCAGCGCGCCTTCAACTCCTCCATATCGGTGAAGCCGCGATCGAACAGCGGAACCTTGCCCCGCTTCGCCGCCATTTTCTTGCGCAGGGCCTGCGTGGCGCCGGCATCGACCGCACCATTGGTGATGACCACCCCATAGCGCAGTGCGCCCCCGACGCTGACCAGTCCAGCCTCGACGTCGAACAGGACCTGGGCCGGATCGCGCTCGAGCGGATCGCCGCAGCCGCCGCCGCCCCAGGTGTCCGCGATCAGCAGGTCGCCTGCAGACACCTTCACATGGTCGATCTTCGAGGGCATCAACTCCTCGCTGCCATCGGCACGGACCAGTGTCTTGGTGCTGCGCTTGCCGGGCTCACCGCCGTTGACACCCCAGGGATAGGTCAACCAACGATCGTCATGAATGGAGATTTCACCATCCTCAAGGAAACGGTAGCCGATGCGCAGGCCATTGCCGCCCCTGAACTTGCCAGCCCCGCCGGAATCGATAATGGTCTCGTAGATATCGATCCGCAGCGGGAAGTAGCTTTCCAGAAATTCGTTGGGTACGTTGGTGAACGAGGGCCACAGGGAGTGTCCATCCGGCCCGTCGCCAAAGGGCTTGCCCGGGATGCCGCCAAAGGTGATCTGGTACAGCTGGTACCACTCGCCCTGCTTGTTATAGCCCGAGTACATGAAATGCGGGCTGTCGGAAAAGCCAGCCGCGCACATGAAGGCCGGATTGCCCTGACCAAGCAGGCCGCCCAGCACGTCGAAGATTCGACCCAGGGCATGTGTACGACAGGAGAGCGCCGCCGGTTTTATGGGCTTGAGCAGGGTTCCCTTGGGAATGCGCACCTCCATCAAGTCGTAGAAACCATCGTTGAACAGGATCTGAGGGTCGAAGACCATGATCATGTACACGCCGGCGAACATCTTGAACATTTCCTCGTTGAGGAGGAAATTGATGGATGAAATGGACTGGGGGTCGGTACCCGCAAAATCAAAGATGCACAGGTCGCCTTCCCGCCACATCGAGCAGGCGATCTTGTACGGTCCCATTCCCATGCCATCGTCACAGACGTAGTCTTCAAAATACTGCTTGGTTTCCGGCACGGTGCGGCGGATCAGCTCGCGCATGGCGCGCTTGTTGCGCTCCAGCATCGCATCCATCGCTGAATAGAAGATGTCATCACCAAAGCGCTCGGCAATCTCCACACAGCGATTGCCGGCAGTGCGGAGTGCAGCCACGATGGCATTGAAATCGGAGTAGTTCCAGGTGGGGAGGCGGCAATTATGCAGGACCACCCGCAGCAGGTCTTCCTGCAGCTGACCTCCCTTGACGATCTTGACCGGCGGGACCACCACACCTTCTTCGTAGATGGTACGCGCGTCGGTGGGCAGGGACCCCGGCACCTTGCCGCCTACGTCGGTCATGTGCCCGAACATGGCGGACCAGGCAATGATCTGGCCTTTCTTGTAGATGGGCATCAGCATCAACCAGTCGTTGGCGTGGCTGATGGCCCCGTTGACGGAATAAGGATCGTTGGTGAGGAAGATGTCGCCCTCCTCGACCGTTCCGTCATAACCCTGCATGAAGCCCCAGATGAAGGAACCAAACTGGCCCACCACCATCTTGCCCTCCAGGTTGGCAATCATGGGGAACTCGTCATGTTGCTCGCGGATGCCTGGCGACATCGCGGTTCGGAACAGGACGGTATCCATCTCGTAACGCGCATTACGCAGCGCGCTCTCGATGATATCGATGGTGACGGTATCGACCTTGACCTTGCGGAAGGGCTTGTTGCTGCGCTGGATGATCTTGGCTGGCATGGCTCAGTCTCCCTTATTTCCGACCCTTCGACTTGCGAACATTGCGCCTGGGCGCGCCCTTCAGGCCCTTATGACCATCTGGGTAAATAAGCAGGTTACCAAGTTTGTCCACCACAGCGGTGTGCTTGGGCAGCACTACAGTGGTCGAGTCCATTTCCATCACGATGGCCGGGCCCTTGACCCGGTTGCCTGCCTTCAAGCGGGCACGATCGTAGACTGTGGCCTTGACCTTTCGACCATCCATGTAAGCAGCCTGGGTCCCGACTGCCGCCTTGGATGGATCCGGGGTCCCGGCAGCGATCCTGCGTCGGGTAACCTTGATGCCCCTGCCCTGTACCACCGCGCGCAGCGCGACAAACTCGTGTTCGAGTGGCAGCGCAAAGGTGAACAGCCGACGGTGTTCCTCGTCGAACGGCTCGGAAATAGCCTTCAGCCCCCGTCGCCGCAGGTCGTCGAGCTTGATGTCCACGGTCAGGCGTAAACCCTGTCCGTGATAGCGAACGTCGACCTGATAAGACCGCTGCATCTCTGCGCGGGGCACCTTCTCCCGCTCGAGTGCCTTGGCAGCCGCGCTCGAGAGCTTGTCGAGAATCTTGAAGATCTCGTCTGAGCTGGTCTCCGAAAACTTGCGGATGTAAGTCCGCGCGGACTCATCGCGCACGGCGGTGGTCGCATCCCCCAACGCACACAGCACGCCGGGACCCGGCGGGATGATGGTGGGCCAGGAGCCGAGCAGCCTTGAGAGCGCGTTGGCGTGCAGCGGCCCGGCGCCCCCGAAGCCAATCAGGGCGTAATCGCGCGGATCATGGCCCTGTTCGACCGATACCAGGCGCAGCGCGCCGACCATGTTCTCGTTGACGATGTCATAGATGCCCAGCGCGGCATCATGGGTGGTCTTGCCAAGCGCCGTCCCCACCTTGGCTACTGCCTTCTCAGCCAGGTCGCGGCGCAGTTCCATGTCGCCGCCGAGGCGCTGCATTTCCGGCAGGTAACCGAGCACTACGTTGGCATCGGTCACGGTGGGTTCCTCGCCACCGCGGCCGTAGGCGGCAGGACCCGGGTCCGCACCCGCCGACTGGGGCCCCACTCGCAGGGCCTTGGTCAGTTCCGGGACATGCGCAATGGAGCCACCCCCCGCGCCAACCGTACGGATATCCACCGAACTGGCTCGCACCGTGACGTCACCGACCGTGGTTTCACGGCGTAGGCGGGGCTCGCCGCCGTTGATGAGCGCCACGTCAGTCGAGGTGCCGCCCACGTCGACCGTCAGCAGGTTGGGAAATCCTGCCTGCAGGGCGACCCAGAGCGCGCCGGTCACGCCACCGGCGGGTCCCGACATGAGCAGGTTGACCGGATATTCCTCTGCCGATTTCGCGGAGGAAAGGCCGCCGTCTGAGCGCAGGATGTGCAACTTGACCGAGCCAGCCCGGGAGGCCAGTTTGCTCTGCAGATTATTGACGTAGCGCTGGACTACAGGGCGCACGTAGGAGTTTGCCACCGTGGTGACGGTCCGCTCGTACTCCTGCATCTCTGGAACGACGTTTGATGACAACGACACTGGTACGCCCGGCATGACCTCGGCGGCGATATCGCGAACTCGCCTCTCATGGGAATCATTCGCGAATGCGTTGATCAGGGATACCGTCAAGGCCTCGATTTGCTTGCCCTTGAGGCTCTCGAGCGAGCGCCGCAATGCCTGCTCGTCCAGGGGGCGCACCACGTCACCGCGAGCACCTACCCGCTCGTCAGCCTCGATGGTCAGCGCCAGCGGCGCCATCGGCAGAGACTTGTTGTAAATGACCCAGCCGCCTAGTCCGCCCGGGACGAAGGAACGGGCAATCTGCAAAACCTGCCGATACCCCTTGGTAGTTACCAGCCCGACCCGTGCGCCGGATCCGGTCAACACGGTGTTGGTGGCAACCGTCGTGCCGTGCATGACGTGGCTGATTTCTTTTGGATTAATGGCCGCGAGGCCACAAACCCGTTCGAGACCCTTCAATACGCCGATGGATTGGTCAGCCGGGGTGCTCGGCACCTTTGCCGTCCAGGTCTGACCCGTCTTTTCATTCACCAGCAGCAAGTCGGTGAAGGTTCCGCCCACGTCGACGCCAAGCCGATATGTCATGCACTTACCCCAGGTTAAGTCGTCGTTAAATCGTAATGCTGCCTCAGGCAGCCCTGGCCGGGAAGCTACCGGCCTTCACCAGCATTCCAGGCACGTTTCTGCCGAGCTGCTCCTGCAGCCAGCGACCGGTCGCCAGCGTCTTCTCGAGGTCGACGTGGGTTGCAACACCCATTCGTTGCAGCATGTACAGCAGATCTTCGGTGGGAATGTTGCCGGTCGCTGCCGGCGCGAACGGGCAGCCGCCGATCCCGCCGATACTGGCATCCAGCGTGGCCACGCCCGCCTGGACCGCGGCGTAGGCATTGGCCAGCCCGGTGTTTCGGGTATTGTGAAAATGGCAGCGGAGCGGCATGTCGGGCAGCGCCGCGCGAAGCCGACCCAGCAGATCGGTCACCTGGCTGGGCACGCCCACACCGATGGTGTCCGCGATGGCGATCTCGTGTGGCTGTCCCTCAGCGGCCCGCACGGCCAGTTCGACCACCCGCGCCGGATCGACTTCTCCTTCGAAAGGGCAGCCAAAAGCAGCCGAAATAGTGACCTGGGGACGTATACCGGCCGAGTGGGCAGCCCCGGCAATCTCGAGCCAGTCGGCCACGGATTGCTCGCTGGATACGACCTGGTTGCGCTGGTTGAACGTATCGCTGGCCACGATGGCCATGCCTATCTCGTTGCAGCCTGCTGCGGCGGCGCGGTCGAAACCCCGCCGATTCAGCACCAAGCCTACGAGGTGAACGTCAGAACGGCGCTCCAGGGCTGCTAGCACGGCTTCGGCGTCAGCCATTTGGGGAACCCGCTTGGGATTAACGAAGCTGGCCACCTCGATACGGCGCAATCCCGCCTCAATGGCCCGCTGGATAAACTCGACCTTGGCTGCGGTGGGAAAAACGTTTGGCTCGTTTTGCAAGCCGTCTCGCGGTCCCACCTCAACGATTTCCACGGTCCTGATGCTCACCATCGACCCTCGTTAACCGGACGCCCCCGATTGTATACGCAGAATCCAGCGCTGCCTAACTGGTCATGCGCAACGCGCCTTGACGCTTCCCAAGCCCGGGGCTATACAGCCCCTTGCACAGTTCTAGCGTCCTCCGGAGCCACGTCCATGAACCCGTCCGACTTCAAGAATGGTCCCCTCAGCGACTTGCGCGTCATCGAAATGGGAACCCTGCTCGCGGGACCGTTCTGCGGTCAGGTGCTGGGAGACATGGGCGCGGAGGTCATCAAGGTCGAGCCGCCCAACCAGGGCGACCCGATGCGGGTCTGGGGACGGCAGAAGCAGGGCGAGCCCTCTCTGTGGTGGCCGGTGGTTGGCCGAAACAAAAAGGCGGTTACCCTCGACTTGCGCCAGCCTGCCGGTCAGGAAGTGCTGCGGGAGCTGGTCACCAAAGCGGATTTCCTGCTGGAAAATTTCCGCCCGGGCACCCTGGAAAAGTGGGGTCTGGGCTGGGAGCAGCTGAGTGCCATCAACCCTCGCCTGATCATGATCCGGGTCTCCGGATTCGGCCAGACCGGGCCTTACGCTCGTCAGGCCGGTTTCGGCGCCATTGGCGAGGCGATGGGCGGGTTGCGCTACGTGGTCGGTGACCCAAGCACGCCGCCTTCGCGGATGGGCATTTCGATAGGCGACTCCCTGGCCGCGACCTTCGCCGCTGTGGGCGCCTTGTCCGCCCTTCACTATCGCGAAAAGACTGGCCGTGGCCAGGTGGTGGATTCGGCGATCTACGAGGCTGTCTTGAACATGATGGAATCGCTGATCACGGAGTACGACAAGACCGGCTACATCCGGGAGCGGACCGGAGCCATCCTGCCCAACGTGGCACCGTCCAACGTCTATCCCACCACGGATGGTCTGGTGCTGATTGCCGCCAACCAGGACACGGTATTCGGCAGGCTTTGTGAAGCCATGGCCCAGCCGGGTTTGGCTACGGACCCGCAATACGTCAGCCACCAGGCCCGTGGCACTCACCAGCAGCAATTGGATGAATTGATCGGGGCCTGGACCTCCACCCTGACCACGCGCGGCGTGCTGGACCTGATGGACAAACACGGCGTCCCGGCCGGCCAGATCTATCGCGCACCGGAGATGCTCACAGATCCTCACTTCACGGCACGACAGGCCATCGTGACTACCCAGCACCCTCATTTCGGTGAACTGAAGATGCAGAACGTAGCACCGAAATTGTCGGAGACCCCGGGCAGCATCCGCTCCGCCTCACCCGGCCTGGGGCAGCACAACGACGACGTTTTTCTGGGCCTGCTGGGAATGGATCCGGCGCGTTACCAGCGGCTGTGTGCCGACCAGGTGATCTGATGACGGAAACCCTGGAGCAGAATTACGCCCGCGGCGGGTTCAAGCAAAGCCTTCAGGCCGGACAACGACCTGCTCTGGTGATCGTTGACTTCGTGCGCGCCTACCTGCTGGAGCGCTCCCCCCTATTCGGAGGGCAGGGCTGTCTGGCCGCTCTTGAGGGGGCACGCCAGCTCCTGGAGGCGGCCAGGTCGGCGAACATTCCAGTGCTGCACACCAATGTCGCTTTCCAGAAGGGTGGCCGCGACGGCGGGGTATTTTTCCGTAAGGTCCCGGCCCTCGCGTGCTTCGAAGCCGATCATGCCGATCCGGAACTGGCGGCCTTTGCCGATGGCCTCGAGCCGAGAACTGACGAGGTGGTTATCACCAAGCATTACGCCAGCGCTTTCTTCGCGACCCATCTGGCGGCGACCCTGACTGCCATGGGCCGGGACACGCTGCTGATCGCCGGCGTGTCCACCAGTGGGTGTATTCGTGCTACGGCAGTCGATTGTTGCCAGCACGGCTTCATACCCTGGGTGGTCCGGGAGGCGGTCGGCGACCGCGCCCCCGGACCTCATGAAGCCAATCTGTTCGACCTGCAGGCCAAATATGCCGAAGTGGTCACGCTGCAAATGGCCGTGTCGTACCTGGCTGAACTGGCCTCTTAGAGCGCCTCAGCCCGCAACCTGAGACCAGAGCCTCGCGACACCTGCGACCTTTGGGTTCGCGGCGGCGGCCGCATCAAATGCCTTCTTGGCGTCCGCGCCTTTCTTCTGGTCGTAGAGGGCCACGCCCAGGACGAACTGCAGACTGTCGACACGGGTTACCTTGCCCTTCTGCAGCGCCCGCTGGGCGGCCTCAACGGCCTTGGCCTTGTCACCCAGGGTGAGGAAGGTCAGGGCCAGGCGCGCGTCCGACTCACCGCTGGCGATGGCCTTGGCTTCGCGCTCCTGTTGGGCAATGCCAGCTTTCAGCCTCTCGACCTGAGTGCGCGAGTCGGCAAGCAGGCGATTATTGCGGTCGTCCTTGGGAATACCGCCCGCCGCCATGCCTTTCTCGATGGCCCTGACGGCCTCGCCCGGACTGGACAGGTCGAGCGCGGCATCCGCGTACTTACCATAATGCTCCTTGGCCAGGACACCCTTGCGGTCGCCCAACCGGAACAGGTTGATCATGGCCACCGAATCGGCACCATCCTGCTGCGCGATCACCACCAGTTGCTCGAAGTGGGACACCTTAGGCTGCACAACCATAAGTTTCTGCAGCGTCTCGGTCTGCTTGGCCTTGTTGCCCAGTTTGAAGTAAGAATTATTAAGGGTTTCAAGTATTTCTACTTGTACCTTCACCGGTTTTCTAGCTTTCTGAGCCGCCGTGTAAGCCTGTTCCAGGGCACGAGCCGCGTCCGGGTAGCGCTTCAACGCATAGTTCGACTGACCCAGCATGATCAGGTCGTCGGCGTTGGACGAACCGCGCGCCTTGGCTAGTTTATCCAAGGTATCCACGGCCTTGGGATAGTTCCGCTGGCTGTAGTAGGTCTTCGCCAGCGTGTCGAGCTTCGAGACCAGTTGTGCACCCCTGACCCGGCCCGTGGCAAGTCGCTCCTCTATCGTGGACGCCAGGAGCCCGTAATCACGCGAGGCGCTGGCGGCCCAGATCATGAGCTCATTGACGCCCTGCTCCTCCTCGGCGGAGAGCGGCGCCTTGGCCTTTGCCTCCTTCAGAAGCGAGATGGCCTTGCTGTAGTTGCCGGCCTGTCCTGCTTCCTGAGCGGCCTGGGCTTTTTCTGCGACTTCCTGGCGCCAGCCACCAACGGTCTGCGCCTCGGCCAGGCGAGGCTGCGTGACCGCCCCGAACACAAGGACCGCGAGGCCGAGCATGTACGCGAGAGAAAACGCTCTAACCGGGTTCTTTTTCACGAATCTGAACTCCTAAATCGCTCTGCATTGGACCGCCGGGGGAACGGCGGATGGCTCTTATAACAAATCAAACCTTTATGACGCTAACCGCTTCGGATACTCAGGCCTCCGGTTCCGGGCTGTCGGGTTGAGCAGGGGCAGGCGACTGATTCCGCGCCACCAGTCCCTTCCACATCCCAGCAATGCCCTTCATGTAGCGGTCCGAGGCGGCAGCGGCGGCCGCGTCAAAGGCCGCGTTGGCTTCCTCGAGCCTACCCAGTTCCACCAACGAGGCGCCCAGCAGCAGGTTGGCATCGTCCATTCGCTTCACCCCGCCCTTGGCGAGGCCCAGCTTTACGCCGGAGACAGCCTGTTCCCAATCGCCGAGGCTGTAATAGCCCAGCGCCACCTTGACCGCAAACTCGCCGGCCGGATTTTTGGCCGCCACCTGAGCGTCCTTGGGCAGGTCCTTCCGGTCGCGATTGACTGCTGCCTTGGACTCCTGAAGGGTTTCCTGATTGGTGCCAACGGATGGCACCACCCCGGCATCCATGCCCTTCCGCATGGCCCGCTCGGCCTCGCCAGGGCTCCCAAGCACCAGCGCGTTATCGGCATAACCCAGGTATTCGCCTACGGTGGCCAGACCGACATCACGCATCGCAAGGCGGTAGAGGTTGAGCATGGTGACCCGGTCGTCTTTCACTGCCTGGGCGTAAAGCGCCATGACCCGCGAGTAATACTCCGGCTTCGGGTAGCGCTTGACGAGCTCCTCCAGGTTCGCGAGCCGCCCGTCGGTGTCTCCCAGATCCACATAGGTGCGATCGAGGAGCTGGAAGATAAGCTCGTCCGCCACGCCACCCGCAGCTTCCGCCGCGCTGGCCGCACGCTTGAGCCACTCGACGCCCTTGGCGTTATTACCCGTTTGCAGGTTCAGTCGCCCCAGGGTGATCAAGTCCGAGGCAGACGGCTCCGCAGTGGCTTCAACGTACGCCTGGTAGTGAAAAAGGGTTTTTTCCATGTCTTTTTTCGAGTTGTACCAGGCAGCCAGCTGCTGGTTCATGGGGCCAACCTGGTCCGGGGTTGCGAAACCCTCACTGAGAAACGCCTCAAGGGTCTGGTTAAACCCTTCCTTGTCGCCCGAGCCCTGCTGGGCCTGGAACTTCCAGCTCAGGATGACCCTGCGGTCGTCGCGGGTAAGGTCCGGCAGGGCTTCAAGTTCGGCCACGCCGGCCAAGACTTCAGGCCACTTTTTTTCAGTCACATCCTTCTGGACGTCGCCAGCCCTTTTGCGGAAACCCTTGCTGTAATCCGGCTGAGGCTCGGTGGGTTCCGCGGCGGCCTCCTTTTTCCTGGCAGCTTCCGAGGTTACCGGCAAGGTCCCCAGCACCGCCATCAGGCTGATGACTGAGAGTGTGGAAAGCAGCGGTTTCAAGGCGGTCATGACGGGTAGTCTCCTAAGAGTCCTGACGGAACGCCGCGTTTTATACCCTAAACGGGCGGCCCTGTGTTACCGCCGCCATGCCATTGCGACAGGCTTGGGGGTCCCGGAGTTCCGATAAATACATCGACGGGCAGAAAAAAGGCCCGCACTGGGCGGGCCTGAATAACGAATGGATAGGTATTGAACGGCGTCAGCCGGCTGCAGCCCCCGCCGGGGGCTCGGCTATGAAGCCGACCTTCATCATTCCGCCGCGCTGCAAATTGAACAGAACCTTGGCAACGTACTCGTAACGCACCCGCTTGTCGGCCCGGATGTGGACTTCCGGTTGCGGGTCGAGAATGGCATTCTGGAGCGTGTTAGCCAGGAACTCCTCCTCCGTGACCGGCGAATCGTTCCAGTAGATCTGGCCATCGAAGTCAACCGCTACGTTGATGTTCTCCGGAGTGGTGACCGTTGGCTGGTTCAACTCGATGGGCAGGTCGATCTTCACCGCGTCAGTGATGACCGGCACGGTGATGATCATGATGATCAACAGCACAAGCATGACGTCAACCAGAGGGATGACGTTCGGCTCGGCCATTGGCTCCGAGCTGTCACCGCTGACGGAGACGGCCATGACTTACTTCCTCGGGGCTGCGGAGGCTGCCGGACGGGCGCCAGCGACCAGGGCTGCCTGAACGTCATGGGAAAAATACCCCACCCGCTCCATCAGCTGCTTGTTGGCACGGGTCAGCGCATTGAAGGCCAACACCGCTGGAACCGCCACGAACAGGCCGATGGCCGTCATGATCAGCGCTTCACCGATAGGACCCGCCACCTTGTCTAGCGACGCCTGGCCGGCGATGGAGATCGCGATCAGGGCGTTGTAGATGCCCCACACTGTGCCGAACAGACCCACAAACGGGGCGGTCGCTCCGACCGAAGCCAGCACCACCATCCCGTTTTGCAGGTAGGAGGCCAGCATGTCGGACTGCTTCTGCACGTTGGTCTCGACGAAATCTGCCAGATCGATGTTGCTGGCTACGTCCTGCGTCTGACGACGATGATGGTCGAGGGCCTTCATGCCTTCCTGGGCGATGTCCCGGAACGGATTGAGTTTGCCCTTCAGTTTGCCCAGGCCCTCCTGCAGGGACCCAGAACTCCAGAAGCTCTTCTCGGCCTCGTCGGCCACCTTCCTGAGGGAACGCTGGTCCAGCCACTTGTTGATCATGACCCACCATGACCACAAAGACATCACACCAAGGATGACGAACACGCCCTTGCCGACGTAGTCACTCTGCTCCCAAAGGGCTGCAATACCGTACTGCTCACTGCCGCTAGCCATTCGATTAATCCTCTGACTTTTGCAAATTACTCGGAGGCCTTACCTTTCGGCGCGAACCTCCGACCCACTTAATGAAACCTAGCTCACTCCAGGCGGAAGGTGATGGGCATGGTGGCCTGTGCCTCCACCGCCTGCCCGTCACGGGTCCCAGGGTTGAAGGTGAGCTTGCGCAATACGCACTCTGCTGCACCGTCCAGCCGGCTGAAACCGCTCGATTGAGACACCTGCACGCCCGCCATCTTGCCGTTGGTACCGATCGTGACGACCACCACCACACGACCCTCCTCGTTCAGACGGCGGGACGCGGACGGGTAACAACTGTTCAAGGCACTCGCGAGGGATCGCGGGCTGCTCTTGAGACTCGGCGGCACGACTTGCACCGGTCGCGGCGGAGGCGCGACCACCTTGGGCGGTGGCGGCTTGTCCGAGACCTTTGCGGTGATCGCTGTGGTCGGTCCGGTAAACGCCGGCAGATCGATCAGCGGTGGTGGAACGACGGGCGGGGGCACGTCGGTCGGCGGGGGCGGCGGAGGCTCCTTGAGTTCCTCGGGCGGCGGTGGCGGCGGCGGCAGGTCGATGATCCCCACGTCCTGGACCAACTGCAACGCATCCCGGGCAAGCCCACTGACCAGCGCAAGGTAGAACAGGAAGTGCAGACCGATGATTGCCGCGAAGACCGCGGAGCGCCTACCAGTCGCTGCACTTGAGTACTGATTCATCCGATCACCCCAATTACCCCACTCTAGTGAACCACACTATTCCGACCAAAAACAATGCCCTGGCGAGCTAGCCGGGCGGACCAGGCACCGGTTCGCGGCCCGACGGGCGGCTAACCATAGCGGCAGCGGATTGCAACTTCAAGTCACCCTTGGGAGAGGCAGGTCGGTCACCGCGCCAAGGGACGCGCTGGAGACTTCCCGGGCATATTTTGCCAGCACGCCGCGCTCCGCATAAGGCGCGCCCGGCGACCATGCGCGCCGCCGCTTGCGCCACTCGGTTTCACTCAACGACACGTTGATTTCGCGCTTACTGGCGTCGATGGTGATGCGATCGCCATCCCTGAGGAGTGCGATCGGCCCCCCGACGGCCGCTTCCGGCGTCAGGTGACCCACCACGAAGCCGTGGCTACCGCCGGAAAAACGTCCGTCAGTGATCAATGCCACCTTGTCACCCAGTCCGCGGCCCATAATGGCCCCGGTTGGCGAGAGCATTTCCCGCATGCCCGGCCCGCCTTTAGGACCCTCGTTGCGAATCACCACCACGTCACCGGCCTTCACCCTTCCCGCCAGGATGGCCTTGAGGCTCGCCTCCTCGCTGTCGAACACCTTGGCCGTGCCCTCGAAGCGCAAGCCCTCCTTGCCGGTGATTTTCGCGACGGCCCCCTCAGGCGCCAGGTTGCCATACATCACCACCAGGTGGCTGTCCGCCTTGATAGGGTCGGCCAGCGGGCGGACGATGTCCTGGCTCGGGTGGTAAGGCGCCACCATCGCCAGATCCTCACCTAGTGTGCGTCCCGACACGGTCAGACAGTCCCCGTGCAGCAGGTCGGCGTCCAGCAGGGTCTTCATCAGCGGACGAATGCCGCCGATGGCGATCAGCTCGGACATCAGGTATCGGCCGCTCGGCCGCAAGTCAGCAAGTACCGGTACCCGCCTGCCGATGCGAGTGAAATCGTCGAGTTTCAACTTGACCCCGGCCGAGTGCGCGATGGCCAGCAGGTGCAGAACCGCATTGGTGCTCCCGCCCAGGGCGATCACGGTGGTAATGGCGTTTTCGAAGGCCTTGCGGGTCATGATGTCCCGCGGCCGGATTCCCGCCTCGATCAGGGCCATCACGCCCTCCCCGGCCCGGATGCAGTCATCGGCCTTGGCGGGGGACACCGCCTCCTGGGCCGAACTGTTAGGCAGGCTCATACCCATCGCCTCGATGGCCGAGGCCATGGTGTTGGCGGTGTACATGCCGCCGCAGCTCCCCGGGCCTGGAATAGCCGCCTTTTCGACTTTGGCGAGTTGGGCGTCGCTGACCGTCCCCCGAGCATGCCCCCCCACCGCCTCAAAGACCGAAACGATGTCCGTGTGCCCGGCACCCGGACGAATGGTGCCTCCATAGACAAATATGCCCGGGCGGTTGAGTCGGGCCAGCGCCATCAGGCAGCCAGGCATGTTCTTGTCGCAGCCGCCAATGGCGACTACCCCATCGAACCCCTGGGCGCCGACCACGGTCTCGATGGAGTCCGCGATCACCTCACGGGATACCAGCGAGTAGCGCATGCCCGGCGTGCCCATCGAGATGCCGTCAGACACGGTGATGGTGCCGAACAGCGTCGGCTTACCGCCGGCTCGGGACACCCCCAGCGCGGTCTCGCGGGCCAGTCCGTCGATGTGCATGTTGCAGGGGGTGAGGTTGCTCCAGGTGCTGGCAATGCCGACTGCCGGTTTCTGGAAATCGCGGGTGGTGTAGCCCACGGCCCGCAGCATGGCCCGGCTGGGAGTCTGCTTGACACCATCCACCACCAGCCGGGAGTACCGGCGTGTGTCCACGCCCTTGCCACCCTTGGAGCTTTTTCGACCTTTCATGCCCGTGACCTCATGTGCCCCTCGCTCATGGTCTCAAATGACCATATGTCCAGAATTGTATTACGCCCCAGCTTCGGCGAGGCGTCGCTTGCGCAGCTCGATCACCAGGACGCCTGCCAGCGTAAGCAGGCCGCCGACCCAGATTCTCCAGCCGAGGGCTTCGCCCACGAACATCACCACGAAGGCAACGCTGAACACCGGCGCGAGCAGCGTGATGGGCATGACCTGGCTGACCGGGTACCGCTGGACCAGCGCAAAGAACACGGTGTGGGCAAACAGGCTGGAGACCAGTGCCGAATAGAGTACCGACCACAGCAGCGCCTTGTCCGCAGAAGCGAGCGCCTGCAATTGTCCGTCCTCGAACCACCAGGTCAGGGCGGCCAGGACCGGCAAGCTACTCCAGGCGAACCAGGCTTGAAGTTCCAGAGGCCGCACTGGGCCCGCTTTCTTGACCGCCACCACGCCCAGTGCCCCGGAGGCCGCCCCGCCGATCACCAGCCATAACCCCGTCGGTGAGTCGAGTACGGTGGGGTCGAAGCCCATGATGCAGACCCCGCTCACCGACATGGCGATGCCTGCCCATCGACGCCAGCGAACGGTTTCGCCAAGCAGAAGGATGGACAGCAGGGTGGTAAAGGGCACGCCCAGTTGCCCCGCTATGGCCACCGAAGACAGATTGCCGGACAGTGAAATACCGACGAACAGCAGCGCGAACTGCAGGCCGCCGCTGCAGACCGAGGCCAGGAGCAACCAGCCGAAGTCGCCGGCCCGCGGTTTGAGGAAAGGCACCAGGCACACCGCCAGGGTGGCAAACCTGAGGAAACTCAGAAAAATCGGCGGGGACTGGGCCATACCCCAGTGGATGGCCACCAGGTTGAATCCCCAGGCAGCGCAAACCAGCACCAGCAGTGCGAGGTGTCTCGGCGCGAGTGAGTTCATCGCCGCAGGGTGGCCGGATCGAGTGACCTCAGCATGTGGTACAGGGCCCGGATGGCCTGCGCCGCTCCCCCAACCGGTCGTCCCGGACGCTCCTTGGGATTCCAGGCGTACAGGTCGACGTGCATCCACGGCGTCGTCGTTGCCACGAAACGGCGCAGGAAAAGGCCGCCAATGATGGCGCCGGCGAAGCCATTGGAAGTCACGTTGGTCAGGTCTGCCACCTTGCTGGCAAGGTCCTCTCCGTAAGGCTGCCAAAGTGGCATGCGCCACAGTGGGTCGTGACTCTCCCGGCCGTGGTTCACGGCGAGTTCGGCCAGGTGGTCATGGTCTGAGAAGAGTGCCGGCAGTTCCGGTCCCAGCGCCACACGGGCGGCACCGGTCAGGGTGGCGAGGTCGATGAGAAGGTCTGGCCCCTCCTCGTCTGCCAGGGTCAGGGCATCAGCCAGCACCAGCCGGCCCTCTGCGTCGGTGTTGTTCACTTCGACCGTCAGGCCCTTACGGCTGGCAAGTATGTCCCCCGGGCGATAGGCGTTGCCCGCAATGGAATTTTCTACAGCCGGAATCAATACGCGCAGTCTGATCGGCAGGCCGGCGTCCATCACCAGGGAGGCCAGACCCAGGGCGCAGGCCGCACCCCCCATGTCCTTCTTCATCAATGCCATCGCGCTCGACGGCTTCATGTCCAGTCCGCCGGTATCGAAGCAGACTCCCTTGCCCACCAGGGTGATCCGCGGATGCGCGGTATCCCCCCAACGCAGGTCGATCAGCCGCGGCGGCTGGGGTCCGGCCCGGCCCACGGCGTGAATCATTGGCAGGCCAGCGGCCAGCAACCCGTCACCGATTACCTGCGCGCACTCTGCTCCCCTGCGATCCGCGAGCGCTCGCGCGGCCTGTGCGAGCTGCTCAGGGCCCATGTCCGCAGCCGGCGTGTTGATCAGGTCGCGGGCCAGGGCATCGGCCTCGGCGATTCGACGAACCTCCTCAAGGTCGGCGCCGGTGGGCGGGATGAGTTCGGCCTGACCGCCGAGCTCCTGACTGGGCGACTTGTACCGCAGGAAGCGATAACGGCCCAGGGCCCAGCCAAGGGCCAGGCTGGCGGCATCGCCCTCTCCCAAATCGGCAGGCTTCCATCTCCCGTTTGGTAAACGCTCAGGGAGTCCCGCGGCCAACCACGGATCGAACCCAGCCTCTGCGCTGGCACCGCCGAGCCCCAGCACCGCTGCGCCCACTGAGCCGTCCGCGGCTGGCAACAGCAGCAGCTTGCCCGCCTCTGCGCGGAAACCGTGGTCTAGCACCCAGGCCCGTGCGGATGGAGTGAGTGCAGCCCGCCATGCGTCCAGATCTGCGGACCGTACCAGCCACAGTTCACGGGCCGGTCGGTCGGTAGGTGAGTCGGCAAATCCGAGTTTCTGCATGGGGACGCTTGGCTGCTCGCGGTTGACAGGTTCCGGAGGCATATGGTGTCATGCTGCGGTTATTTAAACCATTTGGCCTGTCCAATGCTCGTCACCCGCTCGCTGCCCAACCTTCTGCTTGCCGGACTGTTGCTTCCGCTGGAAAGGTGCGGGGTGCTGGGCTGACCAAAGAGAAAGCAAGAATCCAGACAACCCCGCACCGGCCAGACCGAGGCGGGGTTTTTTTATGACCTACCCGAGGACCACGACATGAAGATTTACGGCCAGAAAGACGTCAACCCGAAGGCACTCGCCGGCGCGAGGATCTGCATCCTCGGGTATGGCAGCCAGGGTCGCGCCCACGCGCTCAACCTTCGCGACAGCGGCTTCGACGTCGTGGTCGGGGTCCGCAAGGGCGACAGCTGGAAGAAGGCACGCGCCGACAAACTCCCTGTGCAGGAACCCCTCAAGGCCGTCAAGGATGCCGACCTCATCGCCATGCTCACTCCCGACCTCAGCCAGGCCGCGCTTTACAAGGCGATCCTGCCAGTCCTCAAGCCCGGTGCCACGCTGTTGTTTGCCCACGGCTTCAATGTCCATTTCGGGCAGATCAAGCCGCGCAAGGATCTCGATGTGGTCCTGATTGCCCCCAAGGGACCGGGCGGACTGGTGCGGCGGCAGTATGAGCAGGGTCGAGGCGTACCGTGCCTGCTGGCCATTGCGCAGGATGCCTCCGGCAAGGCCCGCAGCAAGGCACTCGCCTACGCCGATGGCATCGGCGGCACCCGCGGGGGGGTCCTCACCACCACCTTTGCCGAGGAGACCGAGACCGACCTGTTCGGCGAGCAGGCCGTGCTCTGCGGCGGGACGACGGAGCTGGTAGTCAAGGGCTTCGAGACGCTGGTTGAAGCCGGTTACCAGCCTGAAGTCGCCTATTACGAGTGCCTGCACGAACTGAAACTGATCGTCGACCTCCTGCACGAGGGCGGTATCGCCAAGATGCATCAGTTCATTTCTGAAACGGCCAAGTATGGCGACCTGACCCGCGGACCAAGGGTGGTGAATTCGGCCACCAAGAAGGAAATGAAAAAGATCCTCCAGGAAGTCCAGAACGGCAAGTTCGCCAGGCAGTGGATTGGCGAGAACCGCACGGGTCGCAAGAAGTACCAGGCCATGCTCAAGAAGGACATGGCCCATCCGATCGAGAAGGTCGGCCGCAAGCTGCGGGCGCGGATGCCCTGGTTGGAGGGCTGAGCATGGCACCAGGGACGGCCGACCGGGTTCTGATCTTTGACACCACCCTGAGGGACGGCGAGCAGTCTCCGGGCTGCAGCATGACCCCCGAGGAGAAGTTGCGGGTCGCCAGGGCCCTCGCCGACCTCGGCGTGGATATCATCGAGGCGGGCTTTCCGGCCGCCTCACCGGGCGACTGGGAATCGGTCAACGCGATCGCCCGGCAGGTCAAGGGTCCGGTCATCTGCGGCCTGGCACGTTGCAACCGTGATGACATCGACAAGGCCTGGTCGGCGGTCCGCGACAGCGACCGACCGCGCATTCATGTGTTCCTGGCGACGAGTGCCATTCATCGGGAGCACAAGCTGAACATGGCCAAGGAGGAGATCCTCAAGACCGCCGCCGAGGGGGTGCGCTACGCGGCCTCCCTGTGTGCTGACGTGGAGTTCTCTCCTGAGGACGCCTCGCGTACGGAGCTCGAGTTCCTCACCGAAGTGGTCCAGGCAGCGGTGGATGCCGGCGCTGGAACCATCAACGTGCCGGACACCGTGGGTTACACCACGCCGCAGGAGTTCCAGGAGACCTTCGAGCACCTGCGTCGCAACCTTCGGGGTGCCGAGCAGGTGACCTTTTCCGTGCACTGTCACAATGACCTTGGCATGGCGGTGGCCAACAGCCTTAGCGCGGTCCTCGGCGGAGCCCGGCAGGTCGAATGCACGATCAACGGCATCGGCGAGCGGGCTGGCAACTGCTCGCTGGAAGAACTGGTCATGGCCATACGAACCCGGGAGCAGGTGTTCGGGGTAACCACCGGAATCCACACCCACAAGCTCTACCCGACCTGCCGACTGGTGTCCTCCATCACCGGCATGCCCATTCCGCGCAACAAGGCGATTACCGGCGAGAATGCCTTCGCCCACGAGTCCGGCATCCACCAGCACGGCATGCTGAGGCACGCCTCCACTTACGAGATCATGCGCCCGGTGGACGTCGGCTTGTCCCGCACCAACCTCGTGCTGGGCAAGCACAGTGGCCGTCACGCCTTTCGGGAACGGGTGCGCGAGCTGGGCTTTGAGCTGGCGGACGAGGAACTCAACCGGGTCTTCATGCGCTTCAAGACGCTCGCCGACCGCAAGAAGGAACTCTTCGACGGCGACATCGAGGCCTTGGTCCTCAACCTCGACACGGAGTCCGGCGGTCCCTGGTTCCTGGCAGGGCTCGAGGCGAGTTCCATGATGAACGGTCGCGGCCAGGCCCGCGTCGTCCTGAGGCACGCGGACGGGCGGAAGTCCTCTGCACAGTCCGAAGGTGACGGCCCCGTGGATGCCGCCTTCAAGGCCATCGAGACGATTACCGGCCTGATGCTCGATTTGCGCAAATTCGAGGTCCGCAGCGTTTCCGGCGGCGAGGACGCGCAGGGCGAGGCGCTGGTGACTGTTCAGCACGAGGGCCGCACCCACCGCGGCACCGGCGTCACGACGGACATCGTCGAGTCCGGGGTACGGGCTTTCCTCGAGGTGATCAACCGGGTCGAGCTGGGTCGCGACCGCCAGCAGGCCCTGGGCGAGTACCGGACCGCGAGGGCCGCGCAGGCGGCGGTTTAAGAGTCAGGAGGATCAGTCCACATGCCGGCACGCACGCTGTTTGAAAAGGTCTGGGCCTCTCACGAGGTAGTGGCGGAAACGGCGGACACGCCGGCCATTCTTTACATTGACCTGCACCTGACCCACGAGGTCACCTCGCCCCAGGCCTTCAGCGTACTTCGCGAGCGCGGCCTGCCGGTACGCCGTACGGACCGTACCCTGGCCACGCTGGATCACTCCACGCCGACCGATCGCGCCCAGCTGTTCGGAGAAATTCCCATCCGGCTCGAGTCAGCCCGCCACCAGGTCGAGGCCCTGGAGCGCAATGCTGCGGCCTTTGGCGTGGAACTGCTGGGCCTCAAGAGCGAGCGCCGGGGCATCGTGCACATCATCGGACCTGAGCTGGGGGTGACCCAGCCGGGCAAGACCATCGTCTGCGGTGACAGCCATACCAGTACCCACGGCGCCTTTGGCGCGCTGGCGTTTGGGATAGGTTCCACCGAGGTGGGTCATGTCATGGCGACGCAGTGTCTGCTGCAGCGCAAGCCGAAGACTCTGGCGGTCGAAGTCGACGGACGCCTGGCGCCGGGCGTGGGCGCCAAGGACCTGGTGCTGGCCATCATCGGCCGCCTGGGAGTCTCGGGCGGTACCGGGCACGTCATCGAGTATCGCGGCCCGGCCATCGAGGCCCTGTCGATGGAACAGCGGATGACGGTCTGCAACATGTCCATTGAGGCCGGTGCCAGGGCGGGCATGGTCGCGCCTGATCAGACGACCTTCGACTACCTGCAGGAGCGGCCACGGGCACCGCAGGGCGAGGCCTGGGATGCAGCGCTGGAAGCCTGGCGGGCACTGCACACCGAACCGGGTGCAAGGTTCGACCGCGTCCTCGAGTTGGATGCGACGGAGATCCTGCCCATGATCACCTGGGGCACCAATCCCGGCATGGTGGTACCGGTGACGGGAGTCATTCCCGCCAGCGGCGACGCAGTGTTTCACAAGTCCCTGCAGTACATGGGCTTCGAGCCGGGCCAGCCCATGGCCGGCAAGCCGATTGACGTGGTCTTCGTCGGCAGTTGCACCAACGCGCGCCTGTCGGACCTGCGCGAGGTCGCCCGCGTGTTGCGGGGACGCAGGGTGGACAAAAGCGTACGCATGCTGGTGGTGCCGGGCTCCCAGCAGGTCAAGCGGGAGGCGGAGGCCGAGGGCCTCCATCAGGTGTTCATCGATGCGGGGGCGGAATGGAGAGAATCCGGGTGCTCGATGTGTCTCGGCATGAACGGCGACACGGTTGCCTCGGGACGCTACTCTGTGAGCACCAGCAACCGTAATTTCGAGGGTCGCCAGGGCACCGGGGCCAGAACGATGCTGGCCAGCCCGCTCACGGCTGCGGCCTCCGCAGTGACCGGTCGGATCACCGACCCACGCGATTTGCTGGCCTGAGGAGCAGCCATGGACAGCGTAACAACGATCACTTCGCGGACCCTGGTCATGGCCTCGACCAATATCGATACCGACCAGATCATTCCGGCCCGTTTCCTGACCACCACCACCCGCGATGGACTCGGCAAAGCACTGTTCGCCGACTGGCGCTACGACGCAGAGGGTCAGCCGAGGCCCGACTTCCTGCTCAACACTCCGGAAGCCGTGGGCCGCTCGGTGCTGGTCGCAGGGCGCAACTTCGGTTGTGGCTCCTCCCGCGAACATGCGCCGTGGGCGCTGGTGGATTTCGGTTTTCGAGCCGTCATCAGCACGGAGATCGCCGACATCTTTCGCTCCAATGCACTCAAGAACGGGCTGGTCCCGGTGATCGTCGACGAGCAGGCCCACGCCTGGCTTCTCGAGCATCCGGGTGCCGAGGTGACGGTTGACGTGGAGCGCTGCGTGCTGAGCCTGCCCGACCAGCGTGAGGTGTCCTTTCCGCTCGAGAATTTCGCCCGCTACTGCCTGTTAAACGGAGTCGATGAACTCGGTTTCCTGCTGTCCCGCCTGCCTGCCATCGAGGAATACGAGCAACGGGAACGCAAGTGAAGGCCCTGATTGCCGTCCTGCCCGGCGACGGGATCGGCCCGGAGGTGGTGGCGGAAGCCGCCCGCTGCCTGGAGGTAATCGGCACGAAGTTCGGCCATGCGTTCGAGTTGCAGCAGGCGCCAGTCGGGGCAGCCGGCATGGACGCACACGGCGACCCGCTCCCGCCCGCCACTCTCGAGTTGGCACGCCGCTCGGATGCCGTGCTGTTCGGTGCCATCGGCGATCCTCGCTACTCGGATCCCTCGCTGAAGGTGCGTCCTGAACAGGCCATCCTTGGTCTGCGTCGGGAGCTGGGCTTGTTCGCCAACTTGCGTCCGGCAGTGACCCATCCTGCGACCTTCCACGCGTCCCCGCTACGCCCGGAACTGCTGACAGGTGTTGACCTGTTGGTGGTCCGGGAGTTGACTGGCGGCATCTACTTCGGGGAGAAGCGCCTGGATGGCGATCGTGCCAGCGATCTCTGCGAGTACTCGGTTCCCGAAATCGAGCGCATCGTTCGAATGGCTGCGGGCCTGGCGCGGGTTCGTCGGGGCCGCCTGACCTCGGTAGACAAGGCCAACGTGCTCGAGACCTCGCGCCTGTGGCGACGCACGACCACGCGGCTGCTCGCCGAGGAATTTCCGGACGTGAGCCTCGAGCATGCCTATATCGATGCCACGACCATGCACGTGCTGCGTCGCCCGGCCGACTTCGACGTCATCGTGACCGAGAACATGTTCGGCGACATCCTCACCGACGAGGTCGCCATGCTGCCCGGATCACTGGGGCTCTGCCCGTCGGCCTCCATCGGTGAGGGGCGACGTGGGCTGTATGAACCTATCCACGGGTCGGCGCCGGACATTGCCGGGCGCGGCATCGCCAATCCCTACGGTACGATCCTGAGCGCCGCCCTGCTGCTGCGTCACTCGCTGAAACTCACCTCCGAGGCCAGCGCACTGGAACGAGCGGTAGCCGCCGCCATCGAGGGAGGCGCCCTGACCGCCGATCTCGTCCCGGCCGGTCGGCACTCGGCCACGACCCGCGAAGCGGGGGCTGCGGTCTTGAGGGCCCTCAGCTAGTCGCTTGCGCGGCGCGATCCAGCGCAGTACGCAAATCGGCCAGCAGGTCGTCTTCGGCCTCGATCCCGATGGAGAATCGCAGCAGGCCGGGGGTGATACCGGCGGCCCGTCGGGCGCCCTCCTCCATGGCCGCGTGGGTCATGGTATCGGGATGCGCCACCAGGCTCTCGACACCGCCGAGGGACTCGGCCAGCGAGAAGCAGGTAGTACCGGCCAGGAAAGCAGCCACCGCGGCACTGCCGCCGGCCAGTTCCATGCTGACCATGGCTCCGAATCCCTGCTGCTGTGCCTCAGCAAGCGCGTGGCCCGGATCCGTCTCCAGTCCCGGATAGAACACCCGCTTAACGGCTGGATGTCCGGCGAGCAGCCTGGCCACCGCGAGTGCGTTGGACTGATGCTGACGCCACCGAACGTGCAGGGATCGCAGCCCCCTCATGGTCATGAAGGCGTCGAAACTGCCTCCGGTCAGTCCGTAACAGTTGGCCCACCAGGCCAATTCCTGGTGCATCGCCTGATCACGGCTGATCACTGCCCCGCCCAATACGTCGCTATGGCCGTTGATGTACTTGGTGGTGGAGTGAATGACCAGGTCGGCACCCAAGGTGATGGGCGACTGACCCAGCGGGGTCATGAAAGTGTTATCCGCGGCGACCAGCGCGCCCACCGCCCGTGCCTCGGCGGCCACCGTAGCGAGATCGGTGATTCTCAACAATGGATTGCTGGGAGTCTCGAGCCAGACCAGGCGCGCGCCACCAGCCAGGGCCTTGCCTCGCTGCTCGGCATTGGCCATGTCGATGAATTCCACTGCGGCGCGTCCGGTGCGTTGGAGGGCGGCCAGCAGCCGGTAGGTGCCCCCGTAGCAGTCATGTGGAGCGACGATACGCTCGCCGGGCCGCACCAGGGTGGTGGCCAGGTGAACGGCGGACATGCCGGTCCCGGTGACCACGCAACCCGCCCCTCCCTCGAGACTGGCCAGCGCCTCAGCCAGGACGTCACGGGTGGGGTTGCCGGACCGCGAATAGTCGTACCGACGCTTTTCTCCAGGCCCCTCAAAAGTGAAGGTCGAGGTGAGGTACACAGGAGGGACCACCGCGCCGTGGGTAGTATCGGTTTCCAGTCCTGCCCGAACCGCTGTGGTCTCTGGCTTCAAGGGTCCGCTCATGCTGCCTGCTCTCCCAACGCCTCGGTGAAGATCGGCGCCAGTTGGCCGCCTTCCTTCAGGAACGCGTCATGTCCATAGTGCGAATCGATCTCGACCATCCGGACCGGCCCGGGCAAGCGGGCGGCCAGCTCGCGCATGTCGTCCACCGGCACCAGCTGGTCCTGCCTGATTGCGACGAGCGTGGCGGGCACGTGTATATCCTCCGGCCGCACCGAGTGCAGGTCGATCGACTCCGAAAGGGTTACGAAAGCACCTGGGCTGACCCTCGCGACATATGCGTCACCCCTGGACAACAGGTATCGCTCCACCGGAAACCAGGCACGATCTGCCCCGATCTCGGGCTCACCACCAAAGCGCTGGTCGAATTCCTCGCGTGTGCGATAGGTCGCCATGGCCAAAGCGCGAGCCAGACGCAAGCCGCCCGGTCCATCTCCATGGGCGAGACCCAACCGGACGGCCTCACGCTCCACGCTGCGCCAGGCGGTGGACAGGGGGCTTGCCCGATGGGCGGCGCTGATGACCAGGATACGATCGACCCTGTGGGCGAAGGACTGGGCAAAAGCCAGCGCCACCATGCCACCGTAGGAGGCCCCGGCAATGGCGGCCAGGCGCGGAATTTCGAGGAAGTCGCACAGGTGGTTCAGCAACCGTGCCTGATCATGGGACGAGATGGGTGGCAGGCGTGATGACTGGTTGCCAAACGAATCGGTACCCAGATAGTCAAAGCCAAGCAGGCAGTAAGCACGGGAGTCCAGCGCCCGACCTGGTCCGACGATTTCCGCCCACCAGCCGGCACCCGGCTGCGCAGAATCGAAGGCGCAGCGGTTGGCGGAGATGCCACCCAGGGTAGCCACCGTGGGCAGAGAGGGGTCACCCTCCAGGCGCCAGCGCAGGTCCACCCGCGCCAGACAGCCACCGAAGTGGAGCCGGAAATCAGTCAGGCGCAACACCCCTTCGCGCGCCTGAACAACGGGTGCAACGGGAGTTCCGCCGGCAACCGGGCTCGGTGGTTCCGCCAAAGATGCCATCATCATCTGCCTCCACGCTCGCTGGCCCGGCCAGCTGACCGACTTCGTACAACCAAGGGTCGCGGAGGCAAACGCCCTGCACGGGCGCCGACGCCCCGCCCTGACGGATCCCTCGATCCGATTGCGGGGCCTTCCATCTGTCGTCGGGGTTGCCCGCCGCAGGAGTTGGCACCTTCCCCGACGGGTGAGGTCGGGCGGTTGCCCCGGCGTCAAAGGGCCTTGTCCCTCGGCCGGTCTCGATGGAAGTACCGCAAGTCTAGAGGCAGTCCGGCAAGCCGGCAAGCCGGGGTGGCGGCCGGTCGATGCTTTGTGGTAGTGTAATAGTACGTTAATACGCTAAAACACGGACAAGGTAATGAAACTCCACAAGCCGCTCAGTGCGCGCCAGCAAGCCCAATACGAGCGTGCGCTGTACAGCGCGGTTCTGGCGCTCGATTCGCCGGACGAAGCCCGGGCCTTTTTCAGGGACCTCTGTACCCCGGCCGAGCTCCAGGCCATGGCCGATCGCTGGGCCGTAGTGGAGTTGCTGCAACAGGGCATGCCCTATCGCGAGATCCAGCGCCTGACCGGGGTCAGCGTGACCACCGTCGGCCGGGTGGCGCGCTGCCTGCTGCAGGGCAGTGGGTATGCGCAGGTTGCCGACCGCCTCAGGAACGGTGAGGCCAAATGACACCGGACGGTACCCCGCGGATCAAGCTCGCCATCCAGAAATCGGGGCGCCTGACCGACAATTCCCTGGACCTGCTGACCAGGTGTGGCCTCAAGTACAGTCGTCGCAAGGATCAGCTGGTGTGTTTCGGCGAGAACATGCCGCTCGACGTGTTGCTGGTGCGGGACGATGACATCCCGGCGCTGGTCGAGGATGACGTCTGTGACCTCGGCATCGTCGGCTTCAACGTCGTGGAGGAGCGACGCCTGGCCCGCCTGGCAGCGGGAGTCAGCAGCCCCTTCGAGCAGGTGATGAGCCTCGACTACGGGCGCTGCCGCCTCAGTATCGCGGTGCCCGAACAACGCCGCTACGATGGCCCGCGCAGTCTCAGCGGGTTGCGTATCGCCACCACTTATCCCCATCTCCTTCGCCGCTGGCTCGACGAACAGCAGGTTGAGGCCGAGGTCGTGACCCTGTCTGGCTCGGTCGAAATCGCCCCCAGCCTCGGGCGCGCAGAGGCCATCTGCGACCTGGTCTCGACCGGCGCTACCCTCGCCGCCAACCGACTGGTCGAGGCAGAGGTCGTGCTGGACAGTCATGCGGTGCTGATCCGGACGCCCGGCCTGCTGGAAAGCGCCCGCGAGGAATGGATCAGCCGGTTGCTGCTGCGCATGAACGGAGTGCAGCAGGTTCGGGAAAGCAAGTACATCATGCTCCACGCCCCGCGCAGCGCTCTGGAGCAGATCTCCGCCCTGCTGCCGGGCAGCGAGCACCCGACGATCCTGCCCCTGGAAGGCACCGATGAGAAGGTGGCCGTGCATGCGGTATGCCGCGAGAACGTGTTCTGGGAAACCCTGGAGGGACTCAAGGCCGCTGGCGCGTCGGCCATCCTCGTCCTGCCGGTCGAGAAAATGTTGCCATGAATGGTTTCCTGCCCGCCGCCGTGCGCTGGAAAGACCTGGATCCTGACGGCAGGCGCGCCCTGTTGCGCCGTCCTGCGCAGTCCACCGCTGCGGAGGTCGACCAAACGGTGCTGGAGATCATCGCCCGTGTCCGCCGCGAGGGGGACCGGGCGGTGCTCGACCTGTGCCTCGAGCACGACCGCGTGCGGCTCGAGTCGCTGCGCGTCGCGGAAGATGAAGCGGCTGCCGCAGCCGGTGGGCTGTCCGACGAGCAGCGGCAGGCAGTCCGGCGCGCCATCGCCAACGTCCGCCGTTTTCATGAAGCCCAGCGCCCACAGGCCCTTCGCGTTGAGACCGCACCGGGCGTGATCTGTGAACGCGTGTCCGTCCCCATCGATGCTGTAGGGCTGTACGTTCCCGCAGGTTCTGCGCCGTTACCCTCGTCCGCCGTGATGCTGGCGGTCCCCGCGTTGCTCGCCGGTTGTCGCAGGGTGGTCCTGTGCAGCCCCCCCCGGGGTGACGGCCGACTGGATCCCGGCGTGTTGTTCGCTGCCCAAGAGTGCGGAGTGACGGAAATTTACAAGGTCGGGGGAGCGCAAGCGATCGCGGCCATGGCCTATGGCACCCACACCATCCCCAAGGTCGAGAAGATCTTCGGGCCGGGCAATGCCTGGGTCACGGCGGCCAAGTTGCAGGTGGCGGCAGACCCGGAGGGCGCGGCCTATGACATGCCGGCCGGACCCTCGGAGGTCATGGTGGTGGCAGACGAGACCGCCGACCCCGATTTCATCGCCGCTGACCTGCTCGCCCAGGCCGAGCACAGCCCGGATGCCCAGGCGGTGCTGGTTGCGGCCTGTCCACGACTGATTCCGGAGGTCGTTCGAGCCCTCGCAGCCCAACTCGACAGGCTCACGCGCGTCGGCATCGCGCGTGCTGCCCTGGCCAATAGCCGATTGATCGAGGTCGAGGACCTGGAGACCGCCATCGGCGTCGCCAACCAGTACGCGCCAGAGCACCTGATCCTGCAACTCAGCGAGCCGCGTAGCTGGCTTTCTGGATTACGGACCGCCGGGTCGGTATTCCTGGGACCGTGGACGCCCGAGGCGATGGGCGATTACTGCAGCGGCACCAATCACGTACTGCCTACCTACGGTTACGCCCGAGCCCACAGCGGGCTGTCGTTGGGATCCTTCATGCGTGAGATGACCATCCAGCAGATCAGCGCTGAGGGGCTGCAGGGCCTCGGCCCCACCGCAGTGACGCTGGCCATGATGGAGGGCCTCGATGCCCATGCAGCCTCCGTGTCGGCCCGACTGGACAAGTTGGCGGGAAGGACGACATGAGCATACTCGAGCGGGTTCGCCCGGAAATCCTGACCCTGGACGCCTATCACCCGGCCACCTGGAAACCGGGCATGGTACGGCTCCACGCCAACGAGAACCCATGGCGGCCGGACGGCGACCTGTCCGCAGGGGGGCTCAACCGTTACCCGGAGCCACAGTCCGCCGAACTGGCGCGCGCCCTGGCCGGGCTGTACGGAGTTGACCCTGACTGCGTGCTGCCAACCCGCGGCAGCGACGAGGGCATTGATCTGCTGGTGCGTGCCTTCTGCCAGGCGGGCCAGGATCGCATTCTGGTCTCGACGCCGACCTTCCCCATGTACGGCTATGCGGCCCGGGTCCAGGGAGCCGGCATCGTCGACGTGCCGCTGCGGGCGCCGGACTTCACTCTGGATACCGAGGGCGTCCGTGCCGGGATCGACGCTACGGTGAAGTTGGTATTCCTGTGTGCCCCCAATAATCCCACCGGCGGTCACCCAGGCCGGCAGGCCATCCTGGATCTGGCCGAACAAATAGGCGAGCGTGCCCTGTTGGTGGTGGATGAGGCCTACATCGAATTCTGCACAACAGCCTCGCTGGCCGATGAAGTGGCCGGGCGCGACAACGTGGCAGTGCTGCGCACGATGTCGAAGGCCTACGGCCTCGCGGGCGCGCGGTGCGGGGCGGTGGTTGCCAGCCCGACCCTGATCGACCTGTTGCGTCGCCTGCTGCCGCCCTATGCCCTCACCACCCACACCATCGAAGCCGTGACGGGTTGCCTGCAGGACCAGGGTGTCCAGCGCACTGCCGGCCAGGTCGAGCGACTGCTGGCCTCCCGACAATCCCTGGCTACTGGCTTGGCCGGTCTTCCCGCGATCACCCGCGTCTGGCCCAGTGAGGCCAACTTCCTGCTGGTGCACAGCCAGCGCTCGAGCGAGCTGCTGCGTATGGCGCTCGATGCAGGTCTGCTGGTCAGGGACGTTGGCACGCAACCTGGGCTTGCCGGCTGCCTGCGGGTGACCGTGGGCCTTGACGAGGACAATGCCCGCCTGCTCATGGCCTGGAGTCAAGCATGAACGCGCCCTGCCCTACCCTGTTCATCGATCGAGACGGCACCCTGATCGAAGAGCCCCCGGATGAACAGGTGGATAGTTATGAAAAGTTCCGACTGCTGCCAGGCGTCATTCCGGCGCTGTTGGCCCTGCAAGAGGCCGGTTACCGGTTGGTGATGGTGACCAACCAGGACGGGCTGGGCACCGCGAGTTTCCCGCTTGAGACCTTCAACGGGCCCCAGTCGTTACTCCTGCAGGTTCTGGGCTCGCAGGGCATCGAGTTCGATGCGGTACTCATCTGTCCGCACCACCCCACCGAGGCCTGCGCATGTCGCAAGCCCGGCACGGCGCTGGTCGAGGCACATGCCCAACAACGACCTTTCGAAGCTACCCGGAGCTACGTGATCGGGGATCGTGACACGGATTTCGAGCTGGCCCGTAACCTGGGCATCGAAGCGCTGCGGATCGATCCCGCTCGCGGCGCCGACTTCACCTGGCCGGCCGTCGTAGCTTGCCTGACCGCGAACGCCGGGCGCCGGGGCCGTGTTTCACGACGCACCCGCGAAACGGAGATCGAGGTGATGGTCGACCTCGACAGGGAGGGCGAGGCCAGCATCGCCACCGGGCTCGGTTTCTTCGATCACATGCTTGAGCAGGTGGCCCGTCACGGTGGGTTCGCACTCAAACTCACCTGCCAGGGTGACCTCGCCGTCGATGAACACCACACGGTGGAGGATTGCGCCCTCGCCCTCGGGCAGGCCCTGCGGGAGGCGCTGGGTGACAAGCGAGGAATCGGCCGCTACGGCTTCGTGCTGCCCATGGACGAGGCCCAGGCACAGGTCGCCATTGACCTGTCCGGTCGCCCCTACGCCCGCTTCGAGGGACGCTTCGGTCGGGAGCGGGTCGGCGAGCTGCCGACCGAACTGGTGCCGCACTTCTTTCGCTCGCTCGGTGAGGCGCTGGGGGCGGCCATTCACGTCAAGGTCGAGGGAGAGAATACCCACCACATGGTGGAGGCTTGCTTCAAGGCCGTCGGTCGCGCGCTCCGGCAGGCCATCCGTATCGAGGGTACGGTGCTGCCTAGCAGCAAGGGCCTGCTGTGAGTGCAGTCGTGATCGTGGACAGCGGGGGTGCCAACATCGCTTCCCTGCGCCATGCCTTGGGCCGGCTCGGGGTCGAGGCCCGGCTGAGCGCGAAGGCGGCCGATCTTGCCAGCGCCGAACGGGTCATCCTTCCGGGGGTGGGGGCAGCAGGAAATGCCATGCGACGCCTCCGCGAGGCTGGGCTCGACGCGGTCATTCCAACCCTGCGGCAACCGGTGCTGGGCATCTGTCTTGGCATGCAACTGTTGTTCGAGCGCAGTGAGGAAGGCGGCGTCGACTGCCTCGGAGTGCTGCCCGGCATTGCTCGCCGCATCCTGCCCGATGAGGGTCTTGCTGTGCCGCACATGGGCTGGAACCAACTGCAGTGGCCGGCGCCCCATCCACTGCTAAACGAGGTGGCCCCCGGAAGCTATGTCTACTTCGTGCACAGCTACGCGGTGCCACCTGGCGGGTGCACGCTGGCCACTTGCGAGTACGGTAGCCCGTTGAGTGCCGTGGTCGGTCAGGGGAATTTTTTTGGCATGCAGTTTCATCCGGAGCGTTCGGCAGAGGCCGGCGCCCGGTTACTGCGCAATTTTCTGGACCTGGAACCGTGCAACTGATTCCTGCCATTGACCTTAGGGGTGGGCAGGTGGTGCGCCTGTTGCGAGGCAACTTCGGCGACGAGACCCGCTACGCCGTCGACCCGCTCGTGCTGGTGGAACGCTATCGCGAACTTGGCTGCACCAGGATGCACCTGGTCGACCTTGATGGGGCCCGGGTCGGCAAGCCTGGCAATCGCGAGTCGATCCGTGCACTGCTGGCCAGGCCCGCACCGAAGCTGCAGGTGGGCGGGGGCATCCGTGAGCGAGCCGACGTGGCGGCATGGCTGGCCATGGGCGTGGACCGGGTGGTCATCGGCAGCACGGCGGTAGAGCGACCCCAGGAGGTGGCCACCTGGATCCGTGAATTCGGTTCAGAGCGAGTTGTGCTGGCGCTGGACGTGAGCCTGCCAGAGAGCGGACAGCCACGCCTCAGGACCCGCGGTTGGGAGGTGGAATCCCCAACCGGCCTCTGGGATCTGCTCGAAAGCTACGACGGATCCGGTCTGCGCCATGTCCTGTGTACGGACATTGCGCGCGACGGCACCCTAGGGGGCCCCAGTGTCGACTTGTACCGTGAGGCGCTGGCTCGATACCCGGAACTGTCCTGGCAGGCCTCCGGTGGCATTCGATGCCGCGCTGACCTGGAGATCCTGAGCGAAATTGGCGTGGCGGCCGCTATCAGCGGGCGTGCGTTGCTCGATGGTTCCCTCACCGAAGAGGAGATCCTGCCATTCTTGCGCAGCGAATAATTCCCTGCCTGGATGTCCGTGATGGCCAGGTGGTCAAGGGTGTACGTTTCCGCGACCACGAGGTCGTGGGCGGCATCCTCGACCTCGCCCGCCGCTACCGCGATGAGGGGGCGGACGAACTGGTGTTCTACGACATTACTGCCAGTCCGGAGGGTCGTTCGGTGGATCGTGACTGGGTAGCACGCGTGGCGGAAGTGCTGGACATTCCCTTCTGCGTGGCCGGCGGGATCCGCAGCGTCGAGGACGCCGAGGCGGTGCTGGCCGCCGGCGCTGAGAAGGTCTCAGTCAACACGCCCGCCCTCGAGCGCCCGGCCCTCATCGAGGAACTGGCGGACCGCTTTGGGTCGCAATGCGTGGTGGTGGGCATAGACAGCCAGGCCACTGCTGAGGGCTGGCAGGTCCATCGCTACACCGGCGATCCCCAGCGCAGTGGGCCCGCCGCGCGGCATACCCTCGACTGGCTGCGCGAAGCCCAGCAGCGCGGGGCGGGTGAAATTGTCCTCAACTGCATGAACGCAGACGGCACCCGCGATGGCTACGACCTGGAGCAGCTGGCGCGCGCTCGCGAGCAGTGCAAGGTGCCGCTGATCGCCTCCGGCGGTGCCGGCAGCATGGATCACTTTGCCGAGGTGTTCAGGAAGGCGGCCGTCAATGGCGCCCTGGCAGCCAGCGTTTTTCATCGCGGCAACATCGCCATTCCGGAACTCAAGGCGTTCCTGCGGGAGTCCGGTATCGAGGTAAGGATATGAGCGAATTACTGGTTGAGCGCCTGGATTGGGCCAAGCAAGCGGGGCTTATTCCCGCCATCGTGCAGGATGCCGACTCTGGCGAGGTGCTGATGCTCGGTTACATGAACCGCGAAGCCCTGGAGGCCACCCTGCGTGACGGCCTGGTGACCTTTTTCAGTCGCAGCCGCGACAAGCAGTGGCGCAAGGGCGAGACCTCGGGTCACGTGCTGGAAGTGGCCTCGATTGATACCGACTGCGACGCGGATACCTTGCTGATCCGAGCGCGTCCGCACGGACCAACCTGTCACCTCGGCACCCGCAGTTGCTTTGGCGATACCTCAGCGCACGCGCAGCCAGCGAGTTTCCTGGAAGAGCTGGATGCCATCATCGGCCAGCGACTTGCGGGCGATGACGCGAGCAGCTACACGCGGCAACTGGCGGCTGCCGGCCCGGCCCGCGTTGCCCAGAAGGTGGGCGAGGAAGGCGTGGAAGTGGCACTGGCAGCGGTGGGCGATGACCGTGAAGCCTTGCTCGGCGAAGCCGCCGACCTCGCCTTTCACCTGCTGGTGTTGTTGCGGGTCAAGGGCCTGTCGCTGTCCGATCTGTCGACCACGCTCGCTGAGCGCCACGCGAGGCAGCTCAGATGACCCATTCCTCCGCGGGTTCCCGCAGGTTGTACTGAGAGGCCATGGCGCGTCCGTAGGCGCCGGCCGTGTCGATCAGCAGGATGTCGCCCTCCGCGGTGGGGGTCAGGGCCCGATGCCTGCCCAGCACGTCACCCGTCTCGCAGATCGGGCCCACCACCGTCACGGCCTCCACCCGGGGCTCATCGAGGCGGCTCAGGTTGTGGATGTCATGGTAGGCACCGTAGAGCGCCGGTCGGATCAGGGAGTTCATGCCGGTCGCCACCCCAACGTAGCGATGCTGGCCCTTGCCCTTCACCTGCGTCACGCGCGCCAGCAAGACGCCGGCCTCTGCCACCAGGAATCGACCAGGTTCCATCCACAGCCGGAGAGTCGGGTGTTTTTCCCGAAAGG
>JAURLT010000083.1 GCA_030831085.1 Gammaproteobacteria bacterium | reverse complement strand
GCCAAGCACCTGGTTTCGCCGCGGGTCGGGGGCTGGTATGCCAACGTGATGAACGTGACCTACACGGCCGATCTCACGCTCGATGCCGCCCGTTCAGCCAGCCAGTAACACCGCTTCTGCATGCTCGAGCGCTTCGGGCGTGCCGAAGGTGACCACCACGTCACCCTCGCGCAGGACCATGCCCGGCTCCGGGTCGCGACCCACGATTCCGCCGCGGCGCACAGCAGCGAAGGTCACCTCAAGGCCGCGCCCGCTGACTTCGCCCAGGCTCCGCCCCACTGACCAGGCGCCGGGGGGCAGCACCACGCTGCGCAGTTCCTCGCGCAGCACGTGGCCGCCCTCCGCCGGGCCGCCGTCGCTACCCCGGAAGACGCCGCGCAGCAGTCCGTAACGGTGCCGGCGGATGTCACCGATGGTCCGCACCACCCGCGACATGGGCGCTTGCAGCACCAGCAGGGCATGGGAGGCCAGCATCAGCGCGGCCTCGAGGGTCTCGGGAATCACCTCGGTAGCGCCTGCCGCCAGCAGCTCGTCGAGCCGGGAATCATCAGCCGTTCGAACCAGGATCGGTACTTCAGCGTTCAGGCGACGCACCGCGCGCAGGATGCCAATGGCGATGTCCGGTTCAGGGAAGGTCACCACTACTGCGCTGGCATGCAGGAGGCCAACCGTCTCCAGCAGCGCCTCATCCGATGCATCACCGAAGATCACCGGCTCGCCGGCCTCGCGCGCGCTGCGTACGCGCACGGGGTCGAGGTCCATCGCCAGGTACTCGAAGCCCTGTTCGGCCAGCACCCTACCGATGTTCTGGCCGACCCGTCCATAGCCGCAGAGCACCACGTGCTCGCGGCTGGCCACCGACTGGATCGGCAGGTCGGTGGGTTCCGGCGCAGCACCGGCCACCGGACCCGCTTCACGCAGCAGCAGGCGCGCGATCTTCTTGTTATGGCGGATCAGCAGGGGCGAGACCACCATGCTGAGCGCGATGGCCGGCAGCAGGACCTGTGACGCTTGCTGGTCCAGCAGCTGATTCTGCAGCAGCATGACCAGCAGCGCGAAGCCGAATTCACCGCCTTCGCTCAGCACGATGCCGGTGCGCAAGGCCTTGAACCAGGAGCCTGCATAGCGACGGGCAAGCAGCATGATGATGGCCGCCTTGGTGACCAGCAGCCCCACCACCAGCAAGGTGATCGCCAGCGCGTTCTCAGCCAGCAGTGCGAGGTCGAGCTTCATGCCCACGGTGACGAAGAACAGGCCGAGCAGGGTATCGCGGAAGGGTCGGACTCCGGCCTCCACCTGGTAACGGTATTCGGTTTCGGCCAGCATCATCCCGGCCAGGAAGCCGCCCAGCGCGAACGACAGCCCCACGGCGTGGGTGGCCCAGGCCGCGGCCATGGCCACGAACAGCACGGCCAGGGTGAACAGGTCGGTCGAGCGCGTGGAGGCGATCTCGTGGAACAAGGGCCTCAGCAGCCAGCGTCCGGCCGCCAGCACGATGGCGAGCGCGACGCCAGCCTTGGTGACGGCTGCCAGGGCCTCACTGGCCTGGTAGCCGGTCCCGGCGGCGCCGATCACGCCGGCCAGCGCGAGGAAGGGCACGAAGGCAAGGTCCTGGAACAACAGGATGCCGAAGGAGAGCCGACCGTGGGTGCGATTCAGTTCGCCCTGGCCGCTCAGCTGCTGGATGGCGATGGCCGTCGAGGACATCGCCACCGCGCCGCCGAGCACGATCGACACCGCCGGAGGTGAGCCCAGCCACCAGGCGATGACCGCGAACAGTGCAGTAGTGATGCCTACCTGCAGACCGCCGAGCGCGAACACTTCGCCGCGCATGGCGATCATCCGCGGCAGCGAGAACTCGAGGCCGAGTGTGAACAACAGGAAGACCACGCCGAACTCGGCCAGCGTGGCGGTGGTTTCCGTGTCGGCGACCCAGCCCAGCGCATGCGGCCCCAGCATGGCGCCGACGGCCAGGAAACCGATCACCGGCGGCAGCCGCAGGCGACTCAGGGTGGCCACCACCAGCAGGGTCGCGGCGAGCAGCAACAGGACCTCGGTCAGCGCACTTTCTCCCATGCGTGCATGTTACCGCTCCTGCTAGCATTGCGCGGACGTGTACCTCGAGACTCGCCAGGAGACGGTTGGGATACGCCTGCGGGCTGGCCGCAGCTGGACGGTGGATCGGCTCGGCCTGCTTGAGCGCGCCCTGGTGCAGGCCGGGTTGCCGGCCGGCGGAAAGGCGGTCATCGACGTGACGGCCGTGGAGGCACTCGACCTCAGCGGGGCCTGGGTCCTGCGCTCGCTGGAACACCGCCTGCTGTCCCGTGGCGTGGAGGTCGACTGGGCGCCGGCGAGGCCTGAGCTGCTGGGTTTCATCGACGAGGCGCTGGGGCGTGAGGCCGAGGGCGAGGAAGACGAGACCACCCGCCGGCTGATGGCCATTCCGCTGGAGCGGCTCGGCATCTTCACCGTCGGCCTCGGTGCGGATGTCCGCCAGCACCTGGCGGCGCTCGGTGAGCTCACCCTGGCCCTGGGCCGGGCGCTCTCGAGCCTGCGCCGGCTGCGCCTGCCATCGCTGATCAGGCAGGTGCACGAGACCGGCGTCACCGCCATCCCGATCGTGGCGCTGATCGCCTTCCTGATCAGCGTCATCGTGGCCTACATCGGGGCCCAGCAGTTGCGCCAGTTCGGTGGCGAGATCTTCGTGGTCGACCTGGTCACCATCGCCGTACTGCGTGAACTGGGCGTGTTGCTGACCGCCATCATCGTGGCCGGTCGCTCGGGTAGTGCCTTCGCCGCCGAGTTGGGCGTGATGAAGCTTAACGAGGAAGTGGACGCGCTGCGCGCGATCGGCATCGACCCGGTCGAGGTGCTGGTCGCGCCACGGGTACTGGGGCTGGTGGTGGCGCTGCCCCTGCTCACCGTGCTCGCCGACTTCATGGGCCTGGCCGGGGGTGCGCTGTTGTCCTGGGCGCTGGTTGACATCACCTTCACCCAGTATGCAGACCGGGTGGCCGAGTCGCTGTCCACCACCACCTTCTGGGTCGGCCTGATCAAGGCGCCGGTATTCGCCTTCGCCATCGCCATGATCGGTACCCTGCGCGGCATGCAGGTGCGCGGCTCGTCGCGTGAGCTCGGTCGACTGACAACCGTGGCGGTGGTCGAGTCGATCTTCGTGGTGATCTTCCTTGATGCCGCCTTTGCCGTGCTGTTCATGGAGCTCGATATCTGATGGAGCCGATTATCTCGGTGCGCGGGGTGGTGAATCGCTTCGGCAGCCAGGTGGTGCATGCCGGGCTCGACATGGAAGTGATGCCGGGTGAGGTGTTCGGCATCGTGGGCGGTTCCGGCAGCGGCAAGTCGGTGCTGCTCAGGACGATACTGGGACTTCAGCGGCCTGCGGCGGGCACGGTCCGGATTGAGGGCCGCGAGGTGACGGAAGCCTCGCCATCCGAGCTGGCCGGCATCAAGCGTCGCTATGGCGTCACCTTCCAGCACGGCGCGCTGTTCACTTCGCTCACCGTGGCCCAGAACGTCGAGCTGCCGATCGCCGAATACCATCAGGTCGGCGAGGCCACCTTGCGCGGACTCGCCGAGATGCGAATCAGGATGGTTGGCCTCGGCGCGGATGCGCTCGACAAGTATCCGTCGCAGCTGTCGGGCGGCATGGTCAAGCGTGCGGCGCTGGCCCGGGCGCTGGCCCTCGATCCCGCGCTGCTGTTTCTCGACGAGCCGACCTCGGGTCTCGACCCGATTTCCGCCGCCGCCTTCGACCAACTGGTACTCTATCTGCAACGCAGCCTGCGCCTGACGGTGGTCATGATCACCCACGACCTCGACACCATCTTCCGTACCTGCAATCGGCTGGGTGTCATTGTCGATGGCCGCATGATCAGCGGCAGCCTGGAGGAGATCATCCGCAGCGAGCATCCCTGGATCCGGCAGTATTTCCATGGCGAGCGAGCCCGCCATACACTCGGCCCGCCCACCGGGAGCGAAGACCTGCATGGATAGGGATGCCAACTACGTCGCCGTCGGGGCCTTTGTGCTGCTGCTGCTGGCCATGGCGGCCGGGTTCGTCATGTGGTACTCGGAGACTGGCGATCGCCAGAGTTACCAGCGCCACGAGATCTACTTCGATGGCAGTGTGTTCGGACTGTCGCAAGGCAGCTCGGTGCGTTATCTCGGCGTCGCGGTCGGGCGAGTGGCCCGCATCGGGCTCGATCCACGTGATGCCAGCCGCGTGCGCGTGGTGGCCGATATCGCGGAAGGCACGCCCATCGTCGAGGACACGGTCGCGCGGCTCGCCCTGCAGGGGGTCACCGGGCTACTGTTCATCGACCTGCAGCCGGCCGATCCCTCCAAGCAGCGGGTCTCGGTGCCGGGGGTTGACCACCCGGTCATTCCGTCCGAGCGTTCCGACTTCGACGAGTTTCTCAGCGGGCTGCCGGATGCGGTGGCGCGGGCGTCCGAGGTGCTGGCCCGCATGAACCGCGTGCTCTCGGATGACAACCTGGCGGCAGTCGACAGCACGCTGGCCAACGTTCGGGAAGCCAGCGACGGGCTGCCAGCTGCGGTGACCGAGGCACGCCAGTTGCTCGCGGGGCTCAGCTCCACGGCGAGCGAAGTCGATGCCATCACCCGCGAATTCCACGCCACCAGCCGCGAGGCCCTGCCCCGTCTGGGCGAGGCCGTAGCCGACCTCAGGGCCTCGGCTGCCAACCTGTCCAGCCTCAGCCAGCGCCTGGACCGGCTGGTGGCCGACAATGAGCCAGGCGTGACGCGCTTCGCTGGCGAGGGGCTTGGCGAGATCCAGGCCCTGGTGGCTGACCTGCGGCGCACCAGCCAGGTGCTCGAACGCCTCGGGCGTGAGCTGGAGGATGATCCCTCGCGACTTCTGTATCAGCCCCGCGAGAGGGGCGTGGAGTTACCACCATGAAGACGGCATGGATGCTGACCACCTTCCTGTTCCTGGTGGCCTGCAGTGGCTTCCAGAGCAAGGTCCCGGCGCCGGCCAGCTATGTGCTGACCGGTCCAACCCTGCCAACGGCCCCCGTCGCCGCGACCGTCGACCTCAAGGTGCTGCAGCCGGGCGCGCCCACGGCCCTGGCCGGTGCCCGTGTGGCCAGTCGCTGGCCCGGTGGACGGGTGGACTATTTCGCGGACGTGCGCTGGGCGGGCAGCCTCGGCGAGGTGGTGCAGGCCGCCCTGGTGGAGTCGCTGGCCAATACCGGGTCGGTCAGGAGTGTCATGGCCGACCCTGCCCGCCTGCGGGCCACCCATCTGCTCGCCGTCGAGGTCACGGCCTTCGAGGCCGATTACACCGCCGGCAGCGTGCCGGTGGCGAGGGTGGCGATGTCCTTCTCCCTGGCCTCCTCCGGCGAGGGGCGACCCATGGCACACCTACGGGTGCGGGCCGAACAGCGGGCCGAAGAGAACACCCTGAGTGCCGTGATGCGGGCCATGGACGCCGCTTTCCAGGAAGCGGCCGACGAGGGCTTGCGGGCCATGCTCACCCAACTGCCCGGCGCGGCCGCCAGCGTAAACTGAACGCTGTCCGGCTCAGTGCCGGACGCGCGCTTCGAGCAGGGCGATTTCGCGCTCGAAGGCGTTCATGTCGTCGAGCAGCTTGATACGCCTTGGCAAGCGCCCGCCCGCCAGCTGGGTGATGGCGTGTCCGCCACCCCAGATCTCGATCTGGTCCGGCAGCGTGTTGGCGAGTTCGCCGAGCTGGCCGAGGGTGTCGTTCAGCCGCTCGCTCATCAGGACCGATACGGTCAGCGCATCCGCGCCCACCCTGGAGGCATAGTGGGACATTTCGGGAACCGGCAGGTCCGCGCCTAGGTAGTGGCAGCGCACGTTCTTGGAGGCAGCCAGCAGGGCGCACATCAGGATGCCCAGTTCGTGCCGCTCACCCGAGGGCGTGGCCAGCACCATCACCGGGCCGTCGGCGATGCGCCCGTAAGTGTCGAGGACGCTGGACAGCTGCTTGCGCACGGCCTGGCTGATGATGCGCTCCTGGACGATCGACATTTCGCCACGGTGCCAGCGTTCGCCGACCTCGACCATGGTGGGCGCGAGCACATCCGTGACCACCTGTGAAGCGGGCAGCAGCGCCAGCGCCATGGCCAGCAG
>JAURLT010000082.1 GCA_030831085.1 Gammaproteobacteria bacterium | reverse complement strand
GGACGGGTATTCCTGATCGGCCCGATGGGTTCGGGCAAGAGCACCGTGGGGCGCGCGCTGGCTGCCAGGCTTGGCCTCGATTTCCTCGACAGCGACAAGGTCATCGAGAAGCGCACGGGCGTGGATATCCCCTACATTTTCGAGAAGGAAGGCGAGGCCGGATTCCGGCAGCGTGAGGCGAGCGTAATCGAGGAGGTGTCCATGTTGCCGCGCCTGGTGTTGGCAACCGGCGGGGGCGCTATTCTCGATGCCGGGACGCGTCAGCGTCTCGCTTCGCGTGGCACCGTCGTGTACCTCGAGGCGACCGTCGAGCAGCAGCTGAGGAGGACTCGCGGAAGCACGCATCGGCCGCTGCTCCAGACGGAGGATCCGCGAAGCAGGCTGGAGGAGCTGATGGTGGTCAGGGCGCCGCTATACCAATCGCTGGCCGACTTGACCGTGCGGACCAGCCGTCGCAAGGTGGCTTGCATGGTCGAAGACATCACAACCTGGCTTCTGGCCAACGGAAAAGTGTCTTGAACCCGACTCGCCTCGAGGTCACTCATGCCAATGGTCGGTATCCGATTATGGTGGGCAGTGGGCTGCTGTCGAGTACCAGCCTGTTGAGTGACCTGCTCCCCGCCAAAGACCTCATGGTGGTCTCACATCCATCGATCTGGACGTTGTGGGGTGGGCGACTGCTTGCAGGCCTCGCGGACCGGCGTATTCACCACCACCTGGTCCCCGAGGGCGAGCAGCACAAGACTCTTGACGGCCTGGCCGGCATTGTTGATGCAGCGGTCGCGGCAGGGCTCAACCGTGACTGCGCCTTCATCGCCCTGGGGGGCGGCGTCGTCGGCGACCTCACCGGTTTTGCGGCGGCCTGCTACCAGCGTGGCGTGCCCTTCCTGCAGGTGCCGACCACATTACTGGCTCAGGTCGACTCCTCGGTCGGCGGCAAGACTGCGGTAGATCACCCTGGGGGCAAGAACCTCATAGGGGCCTTCCATCAGCCGGTCGGAGTGGTGGCGGACATCGACACGTTGACGACTTTGCCCGACAGGGAGCTTCGCGCGGGCCTTGCCGAGGTCATCAAGTACGCGCTGATCATGGACGCGGACTTTCTGGACTGGCTGGAGGCCCACCTGGCCGACCTGCTGGAGCGACGACCCGCGGCTCTCGAGTACGCCATCCTCACTTCCTGTCGCCACAAGGCGACCATCGTCGGTCGGGACGAGCGTGAGAGTGGCGAGCGGGCTCTGCTCAACCTCGGCCACACTTTCGGACACGCCATCGAGACAGGCAGCGGCTATGGCGAGTGGCTGCATGGCGAGGCCGTAGCGGCGGGGATGGTCCTTGCTGCAGAGCTGTCCTGCCGGCTGGGCTGGCTTTCGGCTGTCGAGGTCGGCCGCATACGCGCGCTTATCAAGCGGGCCGGTTTGCCATGTGATCCGCCGCGGCTGGGTGCCGCGAGGATGCTCGAGTTGATGGCACTGGACAAGAAGGTACTCGGTGGGCGCGTCCGGCTGGTGCTTCTCAAGCGTATCGGTCAGGCGATCTGTACCGCGGACTATCCCGACGATGCGCTGAGAGGACTGCTGGAGGACCTGACGGGCATGCAGGGATGAGCACCCCCTCGCATGATCGTGGGCTCGCGCCCTGGGCCGCTCTTGAATCCGGGTCCCGGGGCCGACGTTTTCCGGAACCGGCTGCCGGGTATCGCGGAGAGTTCCAGCGTGACCGCGACCGGATCATTCACAGCAACGCCTTCCGGCGCCTGGTCTACAAGACGCAGGTGTTCGTCAATCACGAGGGAGACCTGTTCCGGACCCGCCTGACGCACTCCCTGGAGGTCGCCCAGATCGGTCGGACCGTTGCCCGCGTGCTCCAGCTTTCCGAGCCTCTCACGGAAGCCATCTGCCTTGCTCACGACCTCGGGCACACGCCGTTCGGTCACGCCGGCCAGGATGCCTTGAACGCCTGCATGCGGTCTTTCGGTGGCTTCGAGCACAACCTGCAGTCGTTGCGGGTCGTAGACGAACTGGAGGAGCGTTACGCGAGCTTCAACGGTCTGAACCTCTGTTTTGAAACCCGCGAAGGCATACTCAAGCATTGCTCGGTGGCCAATGCCCGCAAGCTGGGCGAGGTGGGGCGGCGCTTCCTGGACCGTGGGCAACCAGGACTCGAGGCCCAACTGGCAAACCTTGCCGATGCCATCGCCTACAACAACCACGACGTGGATGACGGCCTGCGCGCCGGACTGATCAAGGTCGAGGAGCTGCTGGAGGTGGCATTGTTCAGGCGCCATCACGAGGCGGTGACGGCGGCTTATCCCGGCGTCCAGGGGCGCAGGGTGATCCACGAGACCATCCGGCGCATGATCCATGAGGTGGTGACGGACCTCATCGACGAGACAACACGCAGGATTGCCGAGGCGCGGCCCACCACCATCGACGACGTACGTGCCTATCCGCGGCCCATGGTGGGTTTCTCGCCGGAACGCAGTGAGGAGCACCAGGAGCTCAAGCGTTTCCTGCGCCATCGGGTCTATGAGCATGAACATGTGGTGGGCATGCGCGCCGGCGCCGTCCGTACGCTGCAGGAGCTCTTCGAAGCTTTTATGCGGGATCCGGGACTGATGCCGGAGGCCCATCAAGATGTCGCCCGGAGCATGGAAGCAGCGCGGGGCGAAGGCGGCCGCGCCCGTGCTGTCGCCGACTATATCGCCGGCATGACCGATCGCTACGCATTCCTTGAGCACGCCCGGATCAGTGGCGGATGAGCTACGTACCCCGGCGGCTGCCCCGTACTGAATGGCTGGATGTCAGGGGACTGCGCCACCGACTCCTGCGCTGGGGTCCGGTAGGTGGTGACCCGCTTATCCTGTTGCACGGCTGGGCCGATACGGCCGACACGTTCCAGTTCCTGGTCGACGCCTTGCAGGAAGACTGGCCAATCCTCGCCTTCGACTGGCGCGGTTTCGGACAGACGGACTGGGCGCCCGGCGGTTACTGGTTCCCGGATTACCTGGGCGACCTGGATGCCCTGCTCGATGCGGCCTGTCCGAGTGCACCGGCCCGGCTCATCGGGCACAGCATGGGTGGGCATGTGGCCATGCTCTATGCTGGCATCCAGCCCCGGAGAGTGCGTCGCCTGGTCAGCCTCGAGGGCTTCGGGCTTCCGCGCAGCCAGCCCGAGGACAGCCCCAAGCGCATGGCTCGCTGGTTGGGGCAGTTGCGGGAGCCCACCCCGTTCGGGCAGTTCCGGGATTACGGCCATTTGACCCACTTTCTGCTGCGCCGAAACCCCAGGCTGGGCGCAGAGCGTGCAGCGTTCGTCGCCCGGGCCTGGGCTGCGGGCGATGGTTCAGGGGGGGTGGTGATGCGAGCGGATCCGGCCCACAAGCGGGTGAACCCCTATCGTTACCAACGGGAGGATTCCGAGGCCTGCTGGGCGCGGATCGAGGCCCCGTCATTACTGGTCCTGGCTGCCGAGAGCGAGTACCTCGGACAGCTCGGGGGCGAGGGCGCGATCGAGGGATTGGCTGCCGCCATGCCCGGCATCCGGCACGAAGTCATCAACGGGATCGGTCACATGCTCCACCACGAGGATCCAGCCGGGGTGGCGGCAGTGGTCGAGCGCTTCCTCATGGAAGACATCGTCCAGTCACCGGCGCAGCGCTAGAATCAGCTTATGCATGCAGCGGATCTCGAAGCAGCCCAGGACCGTATCAGGTCCTATTTCGATGCTTACCTGCGGGGCGACTCCGCGGCTTACGCTGAACAATGGGTGTACCCGGCCTGCGTGTACTCGCACGGTCGCTGGTGGGCCATGGCCGACTCTGCGGCTTGCGTGGCCGCCAACGAGGAGTATCAGCGTGGGGCGCTGGCGCGCGGCATGATCGGTGGCAGGTTGCTGGAATTGTCGGCGCGTGCGGAGGGCCGCGACACCGTCTGGGTGGATGCCCGCTTCTCGCGCGAGGGCACCGCTGGCCAGGTGATTGACGAGGTCCGCGCGGCCTGTCTGGTGGTGAGGGACGGCCCGGCCTGGCGGGTGGCGGTCTGCGTCCTGAGGAACTGAAACTTGTTCCTCGGCCTGCTGCGCTCGACGACTACGGTTACCTATAAATGGGCACGACGCCTGGTCATCGCCCTGATCGGCGGCACGGTGTGCCTGCTCGGTGTGGCCATGCTGGTGCTGCCCGGCCCCGGTCTGCTGGTGATTCCGCTGGGGCTGGGCATCCTGGGCCTCGAATTTGCCTTTGCCCGGCGCTGGCTGCTGCGCGTGCGCGAGTCCGCCAATGGTGTGGTCACCGAAGCCGCCAAGTGGCGCTGGTGGCGGCGTCCTCCTCCGCCAGACGGGCCGGGCTGAACTCGTGGCCGAGGAGGTGCCTGCCGGGTCCTGGAGTGGTCGGGAGGATCCCGCCGAGTCGGGCCAGCGCTGGCACCACCTGGTCAGGTGCGTCGGCTCGGCCACTGCGCCCGTGGTGCTGACCGGCTTGGCCAGCGATGCCGGGGTGCGGCGCAATCGCGGTCGGGCGGGGGCCAGGCTCGGGCCTGCCGCCTTGCGTGAGGCGCTCGCAAACCTTCCAGCGCACGCGGTCGATGCGGTAGACGACCTCGGCGACGTCGTCTGCGAAGACGACCTCGAGGCAGCCCAGGACTTGCACGCCGAGCGCGTGGCGGCCGCCGTGCATCCGGGCCGACTGGTTCTGGCCCTGGGAGGCGGACACGAAATTGCCTGGCCCTCGTGGCGCGGCCTGGTCCGTGGCTGTCCGGAGGGAACCGTCGCCGTCATCAACTTCGATGCTCATCTCGACCTGCGAGGCGATACCGAGTCCAACAGCGGCACCGGCTTCAGGCAGATCCTGGAGGCCGCAGCGCTGGCTGGTCGCTCGGTGAATTACCTGTGCATCGGGGCCAGCCGCTACGCAAACCTGTCCGGCCTGTATGAGCGGGCGAGGCGGCTTGGGGCGGAGTGGATCAGCGACGAGGCCCTGCTTCGGACGGGAGCCATGGCGGCGTTGCCGGCTATCGAGGCCCTGGTGGCGCGTGCCGACCATGTGCACCTGAGCGTGTGCCTCGACGTTTTTCCAGCCTCCGCGGCGCCCGGCGTCAGCGCGCCCGCCGCGCTCGGCGTAGCGCCCGGGTTGATCGAGACCCTCATCGACTCCATCCTCGAAAGCGGCAAGTGCCGAATCGCCGATATCGCGGAATTGAGTCCACCATTCGACCCCGATGGGCGCACCTCCAGGCTGGCTGCGCGATTGGCAGCGCGCATGGCTGAAGGCCATTGTCAGGCGATGCGCAGGCCCGCCCGATAGAGCGCCCGGGGCCGGATTTCCCCGACGCTGGCCGACAGCGCGGCCGGATCCTCACTGCCTGACCAGATGACGAAATCCGCCGGCGCGCCTGCCGCCAGTCGGCCGCCATCGGTGATCCCAAGGGCGAGGGCCGCGTTGCGGGTGACCCCCAACAGGGCTTCTGCCGGCGTCAACCCGAACAGCAGGCAGGCCATGTTCATGGCGAGCCTGAGTGACAGCAGTGGGCTGCTGCCAGGGTTGTAGTCGCTGGCCACGGCCATGGGTACCCGATGATCGCGCAACGACTCCACGGGGGGGCGACGGGTTTCCTGCAGGTAGTAATACGCTCCCGGCAGCAGGACGGCTACGCTGCCTGCCGCGGCCAGTGCGGCGACGCCCGCCTCATTGCTGTATTCAAGGTGGTCTGCAGACAGCGCCTGATAGTCCGCAGCGAGGCCCGCGCCGCCGGTATCAGAGAGTTGGTCGGCATGCAGACGAACACGCAGTCCTGCTGTGCTGGCGTCATCGAACAAGCGGCGCACCTGCCCGGGTGAAAAGGCGATCGTTTCGCAGAATGCATCGACCGAATCAGCCAGCCTGGCCTCCACTGCGGCCGGCAGGACCCGCTCACGAACGTAGTCGAGGTAGTCGTCGGTCCGGCCGAAAAATTCGGCAGGCACTGCATGGGCAGCCAGCAGCGTGGTGTGTACGCCAATGCCCAGCAGCTCGGGCAGGCGGCGT
>JAURLT010000081.1 GCA_030831085.1 Gammaproteobacteria bacterium | reverse complement strand
TTTTCACTGTCGGGCTACCTCGGCGGACGGACCATCGCCTTTTTCGGCCTCAGCCTGTCCCCTGCACTGCTCGCCGTCGGCTATATCGTCGGGCTCAACATCGGCGTGCTGATGCTCTCCGGCGGTGCGCTGTCCTGGTGGGTGTTCATCCCGCTCTACAACCTGTTCTTCACCGGCTACGATCCGGCGCTCGCCGCCGAACTCGCCGGGGCCAGCGCCGAGGATGCGGCGTGGATGATCTGGAGTGGGCAGATCCGCTACATCGGCGTCGGTGCCATGCTGGTCGGCGGCCTGTGGTCGCTGTGGAGCCTGCGCAAGTCGCTGTTCAGCGGCATCCGCGGTGGCCTGGCGGCCCGCAGCGCCGACACCGCGGCCGTGCCGCATACCGAACGCGACCTGCCCATGAGCATCATCCTCACTGGCATCGTGCTGTTCGTGCTGCCGCTGTTTGCGCTGTACATGGCGGTGGTCAGCAACCTCGGCGTGGCGCTGGCGATGGCCGTGATCATGGTGGTAGCCGGCTTCGTGTTTTCCTCGGTCAGCGGCTACATGGCAGGCCTGGTGGGCTCCTCGAACAACCCGGTGTCCGGGATCACTATCTCGACCATCCTGTTTGCCTCGCTGGTGCTGCTCGCCCTGCTCGGGCGCGGCTCCAGCATCGGACCCGTGGCGGCGATCATGATCGGTGCGGTGATCTGCAACGCAGCCTCCATCGCCGGCGACAACCTGCAGGACCTCAAGGCCGGGCAACTGGTCGGGGCTACCCCCTGGCGCCAGCAGGTGATGCTGGCCATCGGCGCAGTCTGCAGTGCAGCGGTGATGGCGCCCGTGCTCAACCTGTTGCTGGAGGCTTACGGTATCGGTGAGCCTGCACGCGAGGGCGTGACTGCACTGGCCGCTCCCCAGGCCACGCTGATGGCCTCGGTGGCCCGCGGCATGTTCCTGGGCGGCCTGCCCTGGGCCATGATCGCGGTGGGTATCGCGGTAGGCATTGCGGTGATCGTGCTGGACGAGTGGTTGCGTCGTCGCGGCAGCGAATGGCGTGCACCCGTGCTCGCCGTGGCGGTGGGCATCTACCTGCCGCTCGAGCTGTCCACGCCCATCTTTGCCGGCGGCCTGCTGGCCCACCTCGTGGGCCGTCGCCTTGCGGCCCGCGGTCTCGACGTCGAGAAGGCGGGTCGGACCGGTTTACTGCTGGCGGCTGGCCTGATCGCGGGCGAAGCACTGCTGGGCGTGCTGCTGGCCATTCCCATCGTAACCAGCGGCGATGCCAACGTGCTGGCGGTGGCCGACGCCTGGCGACCCGGCCAGTGGGCGGGGCTCGCAGCGCTCGCGCTGGTGGCCGCATGGATCTTCCGGAGTGCGGGCTCGGGCAGGACCTGATTGTCCCCGGTCGCCATCGCGCTCGTCCTGGTCTACCTCATCTGGGGGTCGAGCCCGCTCGCCACCAAGGTGCTGGTCATGGACGAGCCCGCACTGCTGGTCTCGGGACTGCGCTTCACGCTGGCAGGTCTGTTCATGGGTGCGCTCGCCTGGTGGCGACACGGGCCGCCGCGGCTGCAGTGGGACGACCTGCGGCAGGTGCTGCTGATGGCCACCGGTTCCATCCTCATCAGCAACGGCTGCAACGCGCTCGGCTTCCAGCACGTGGCGTCGAACGTCGGCGCGCTGCTGAATGCCACACCCGCCCTGATGATCGCAGCGCTGGGTACCCTCGGCCCGCGCGCCAGCCGGCTGGACCGGTCGGCCATGGTGGGTTTGCTGCTGGGCGTGATCGGCGTGGTGCTGGTGCTCGATCCCTTCGGCAAGGATGGCTCGACGACCGAACTCGCCTGGTCCGGGGTGGTGCTGATTGGTTGCCTGGGGTGGTCATTGGCGACCATCTACTATCGGAACATAGCAACCCATAATCCTCCCGAGACCTTCCTGGCCATGCAGATGCTGACCGGAGGCCTCGGCCTGCTTGTATGGTCGCAGGCCTCGGGGGAGCCGTTCGACACCGACTGGACGCAGGAAGCCACGACGGCCTTCCTGTGGCTCACGGTCATGAGTACCTGTGTCGGCTACACCGCCTTCAACTTCCTGGTCAGGCAGTCCACGCCGGTGATCGCCGGCTCTTTCGGCTACGTCATTCCGGGCGTGGCCGCCCTGCTCGGCTGGCTGGTGCTGGACGAACGCCTGTCCGCTGCACAGGTCACCGGCATGGGCGTGATCCTGCTCTCGACCGCCCTGGTCACCGGTTACGCGAATCGTTGGTTGAACCGAAGGCGAGTGAGCCGGCCAGGCTGACGGCGCTGACGATCAGCGCGGCGACCAGCGCCGACAGGAAGCCGTCGAGATGCATGTCGGGCAACAGTGCGGCGACCAACCCCAGCATCAGCGCGTTGATCACCAGCAGGAACAACCCCAGGCTCAGCACCAGGAAGGGGAGCGTCAGCAGGATCAGCAGCGGCCGGACGAGCGCATTGACGATGCCGAGCAGCAGGGCCGCGAACAGCAGCGTCATGGGGGTATCGATCACCAGTCCATCAACCCAGGCGCTGGCTAGCCACAGGCCAAGGGCAGCGATGGCAGCGCGAAGAACGAAACGAGGCATGGGCTCTCCCTAGCGGAACCTACGGCCGTGCCGCACGATGATGTCGAGACGCTGCAACAGCGCGGGATGCCGCAGCAGGTCGCCACGCACCGCGATGATATCCGCATACTTGCCGGGAGAAAGGGTGCCGGACTCGTGCTCGACACCCATGGCGGCCGCAGCCTCACGCGTGGCGGCCTGGATGGCGAACAGTGGGTCGATGCCGCAGTCGTGCACCCAATAGTCGATCTCCTGCCACACGGCGCGAGTATGCAGCTGACCGGGCGCTCCGGAGTCGCTACCGATCACCAGCCGCACCCCGGCTTCCTGGAGTTGCCGCAACTTCGGGCATAACCCAGGGGCCCGCAGGGCGGGCATGTCATACCAGCGCACGCGGTCGAGGTAACGCAGCGAGGCCCGCAGGTCCATGCTCATCAGCGGCGGCAGGCCGGTGAAACTGGCCGGATCGTCGAGCGGCTCTGGATCGCGGCGCAGGGCCTCGTAATTGAGGACCCCGGAAATGGCCGGCGACCAGCTGAGCGGCGGCTTGTCGGTGGCACGGGCCCGCGCAGCAATCTTCTCCAGGGTTGACGCCGGGATGGACAGCTCGGTCCCGAAATCCATGCCGATAAACCCGTCCACGCCCGCCGCCAGCGCACGCTCCACCGAGGCTGCACTCTCACCGCGTGCAAACACCTTCGCTGCCCGGATGCGTGCCTCGCCAACCGCCGCGGAGAGCTCGTCTGCGGACCAGAGCTCGACTTGCTCCAGTACGATGAAGCCGGCTCCCGCCCGGGCCAGTTCCGCCACCTGGGCCGCGGCCGACTGTGCGCCGGTCACCTGAAAGACGGCTTCACCCGGCGAGCGCGGCAGCTTGCCCAAGGCGCGGCCCGTGGCGTGGATCGTCGGTCCGTCGACCCGTGTTTCACGGACGCGCTCAGCCAGGCCGAGACCGGCTCGGGCGCTGGTGGGCATGGCCCTGATGCTGGTCACTCCGGCCTCCAGTAGCTGGCGCGCCACCAGGGGGCCGACCACCCGCGGCGCGATCGGCAGGTACACCTCGCGCCAGCGTGCCTCGTCGGCGCTGCCGATCCGGTCGAGGTGCACCTGGAGATCCCACAGGCCCGGCAAGACGGTCATGCCCTCAGTCGAAATAACCTCGGCATCCGGCGGCAGACTGACGGAATCCACCGTACCCACGGCGGTAATGCGCTCCCCTTCGATGACGATGACGCCGTTGCGCAGCGGCGCATGGGGATAGCCATGGATCACCGTACCGCCCGCCAGGACCAGTGGCCTGGCCACGGCCTGAGCAATGGGCAGCAGGAGTAACACAACGGTGATGGCCAACCAGCGGGACAACATCAGGAATCGCCCGGGCCTCAGGATCCGGTAGCGTAACTGGCCAGCTTGCGAAACAGCTCCTGCAGCGGCAGCGGCGCGCCGACCGCATGGCCTTGGGCGAAATCGACACCGAGCGCGGCCATGTGCAGCTTCTGCTCCTGCGTCTCCACGAATTCCGCAATGGTCTCCATGTCCATGGTCTGGGCCAACTGGGCGATCGCCCGGATCATCGATTCGGTGCGCGGATTGTTGAACGCATCGCGGGTGAAGCTGCCGTCAATCTTGAGCACCGAAACCGGCAACGATTTCAGGTAGGAGAGCGAGGACAGTCCGGTGCCGAAGTCGTCCAGCGCGAAGGTGCTGCCCAGGGCCCGTACCCGCTGCATAAGCCGCTCCGCCCGCGCCAGGTTGGATACTGCAGCGGTCTCGGTGAGCTCGAAACACAGGCACTGGGGCGGCAGCCCTGAGCCCTGAATGGCCTTTTCGAGGAATTCCAGGAAGGTTTCGTCCGCCAGCGACGGGCCCGAGACATTGATCGAGAAACGCATGGGCCGGCCGCGCAGCAACTTGGCCTGAGGTTTCAGTGCGGTGAGGGCGTGATTGACCACCCAGCGATCGATACGGGGCATCACCTGGTAGCGCTCGGCGGCCGAGAGGAATTTGTCCGGCTCAACCGGCTCGCCCCCGGCCCCGAGCATGCGCAGCAGCAGCTCGAATCGCGGCTCGGCCGACGCCGCACCCAGCGACACTATGGGCTGGGCAAACAGCGTGAAGCGGTCATGCTCCAGTGCCTCATGGACCTGCTGCACCACCAGCACGTCCGAACTGCGCCGGACGATGCTGGCATCCTTGTCGTCGAAGATTTCCACCCGGCCCCGGCCACGATCCTTGGCCGCCTTGCAGGCGATCTCGGCATTGGCCAGGCCGTGCCCCAGCGGGTGCTGTGAGTCTTCGTCGAGTTGCGCCACGCCGATGCTGACCGATACGTGGACCGTGCCCTTGCCGCGGGCATAGGTGAGATCGGAGCACTGGCGGCATAGCGTGAGGGCGATCTCGCGCGCGGGCTCCAGACCACAGTCGGGCATGAACACCGCGAAACGATCGCCGGCGATCCGCGCCGCCAGTGCACCGGGTCGCTGCTTGCGAGCCAGGATCTCGGCGATCTTGGTAATGACCTCATCGCCGACAGGCATGCCGAAGTTGTCATTGATGACGTGCAGGCTGTCGACGTCGATATACAGCACGCTGTGATCGGCCACGGGCGCGGCCGCGATGGCAGCCCGCGACTGCATCTCGAAAGCCGGACGGTTGAGCAGCGAAGTGGTCGCATCGAAATTGATGCGCAGTGCCGCACCAATCTTGCGGGTCAACAGCTCACACAGGCGCTGGACGCGCTCGTCGAAGTCCACTCCATCCGGGGACCTGAACAACGCCAGGAAACCCGTGACCCGCCCGCCGGCATGACGAATGGGCAGGGACAGGATCTTGTAGCGCGGCAGGCCACCCGGGGTGGCATTGGCCTTGTTGATCACCAGTGGCCGGCGCTGCAGCTGCGCCCAGTTGAACAGGTGGCGATGCGTAGCCGTCAGCACGCTCACCGCGGGCTTGGTCCCCGCCGGCGCCTTGCAGACCGCGATGCTGCGCTCGGGCACCACCAGGGCACAGAGCTCGCAACCGAGATGATCGACACAGGCCTGGACCAGCGCCCCAAGTTCATCGGCCTGCTGGGGCGTACCGACGTCATCCGGTGCCACCTTGAGCAGCAGATCGAGGTCGCCATCGCGGGCAGCAAGTTCATCACTCATCGTCTGCACGAGGTGACGAATGGAAAGCTCGCGGGCCAGGCACTCGAGCGCGGGCTTCACCAGATGACTAATGAAGGACAGCGGCTTGCTCTCTGTGCTCCGGGTAAGCAGGACGGCAACGGCAGTGACCTCGCCTTGCTCGCTGCGCAGCCGGAAGGCGTAGGCAGGTGCGCCGTGGAAATCGCGCATGAAGCCCTCGATCTCCGCGCTGTTGGCGGGAGGCGCCTTGGCCAGGGCCTCGTCGACCAGGGGCTGCGGCTCGGGACCGTCGTAGCCCTCCAGGAACCAGAGCCTGGCGCCGCGGGCGTCGTAGAAGCCGATACCGGCTGCCTTCGGCACGAGGCTCTTGAGAACCTGGCCGTGCGGCTCGAGGTCAGGCTTGTTGCCCTTCAGGAAGGACGGCAGTGCCAGTTCCATGGACTCCTCTGTTTCATCTGGGTGAGCCACGGAACCAGCGCCGCGGATCCTCGGGCACCTTGCCCCGTCTCACTTCGAGATACAACTCCGGACGACCGCGCCCGCCGCTGTCGCCAACCGTCGCGATCGTTTCGCCGGCGCTCACCGACTCGCCCACGGCCTTGTACAGTTGCTCATTATGCCCGTACAGGGTCATGTATCCGCCCCCGTGATCAATAATGAGCAGTAGGCCCAGGCCCGGCAACCAGTCGGAATAGACCACTCTCCCGGCATAAGGCGCCGATACTGCCGTACCGCGTTCAGCTGCGATCGCCATGCCGTTCCAGCGTAGGCCCCCGCCGCGCGATTGGCCGAAATTGGCAGTCACCCGGCCCTTCACCGGCCAGGGCAGACGGCCCTTGACCCTGGCAAACGGCTGCCCGGCCGGGGCCGCCCCGCCGGCCGTTTCGCGCCTGAGCTCCTCCAGCAACTTCTCCAGGGCCCGCGCTTCGCGGCGCAAGCCGGCGAGGGCAGCCTGATTGCCACTGATCCGGGCGTTCATGGCGCCAAGGGCCTGCTTGCGCTGGCTGCGGGCCTCTTCGAGTGCCTGCAGTTCCCGCTCCCGCAGCGACTGCTGACCTGCCCGGAGGGTCCGCTCCTCGGTGAGCTGCTGCTCGAGTTCGTCCAGGCGCGCAAGTGAGGCCTCGATGCCCTCGATGGCTCCGGCCCGGGCCCGGCCGAGGTAGCCGTAATAGGTGAACAAGCGGCCCAGCCGGGCCGGATCGCGCTGGCTCAGCAGCAGCTTGAGATGCTCTTCCCGGCCGGCCAGGTAGGCGGCACGCAGCGCGCCGGCCAGGGCGCGCCGCTGGTTGGCGAGCGCCCGACGGGTCTCGGCCTGCTGATCGGCCAGCGCCTCGAGGCGCCCCTCGGTCAGGGCCAGCTCACGCGTGGCGCGATCCAGCCGGGCGCGCGCTGACGCGACCTCGCGCTCGGCATCCCTCAGGGCCGCCGCCAGCCGATCCCGACGGCTGAGGTCCTGCTGCATGTCGCGCTGCAAGCGCCCGATGCGCTCCTTCAGGCCAGCCAGCTCCGCTTCCTGGCCGGCGGCAACCGCCGGCCGGGGTGCGGCACACACCAGGACCGCAACCAGGCAAGGCAGCCAGCAAAGGCGGTTTCGGGGGGTCATGAGGCGTGGTTATGGTAGCCGAGGCGGCTCCCGGCGGCTGGTATACTGCACGGCTGATCAAAACGACGCTGCTCGATACTCATGGAACAACTGCTCGACTACATCGGCAACCACCCGCTGCTGGCCGGCTCGGCCCTGGCCATGGCGGTGGTGGTGCTCGGCTTCGAACTCCGCCAGCGGGCCCAGGTCACCGCAGCGATATCCGCCACGGAAGCCGTCCGGCTCATGAACGACGGCGCCGTAGTGGTGGACATCCGTTCCGCAAACCAGTTCAAGGACGGCCACATCCAGGGTGCCCGTAACATTCCCGGTGACCAGCTCGAGGCGGGTAATGAACGTCTTGCCAAGCTCAAGGGCAAGACGCTGATCGCCTGCTGCGACAGCGGCATCTCCTCGGCGGCGGCTACACGCAAGCTGCTCGAACTGGGCTTCGGCCCGGTCCACAACCTGCGCGGCGGGCTGGGCGCCTGGCGCCAGGACAACCTGCCGACGGTAAAGGATTGAGCATGGGCGGTCCCGAGGTGGTGATGTACGTCTCCTCATGGTGTCCCTACTGCGTGCGCGCCAAGGCGATCCTGCAGCGCAAGGGGGTAGCATGGAGGGAAGTGAACATCGAAACCGACCCCAGCCTCCGCCAGCATATGATCGAAACCACGGGTCGCCGCACGGTGCCCCAGATTTTCATCGGCGATCACCACGTGGGTGGCTCCGACGAGCTCGCGGCTGCCGAGCGTAGCGGTGAACTCGACCGCCTGCTGGCCGTCTCGCCGAGTCACTGAACTTCCTGTCGCTTGCTATAGAAGGATCACTGAAAATGGCTGAAGAAACCCCCACCCCGGAAGCCGCTGCCCCCAACGGCCAGGGTCAGAACGTCTCGTTGCAGAACGTCTACATCAAGGACCTGTCCTTCGAGTCGCCCAACGGCCCGTTCCTGCCGGCCCAGAACCCGGATCCCAAGATCCAGCTCAACATCAATGCGAGCTCTTCCCACAAGGGCGGCGATTCGCATGAGGTGGTGCTCACGGTCACGCTGGAGGCCAAGAATGGTGATGCGCCGGTCTACGTCGCCGAGGTGAAGCAGGCCGGCCTGTTCACGGTGCGCGGTTTCGGGGTTGACGACTCCCGGCGCATCCTCGGTGCCTTCGCACCGAACGTGCTGTTCCCCTACATCCGCCAGACGGTCTCTGACCTGGTGGTGAAAGGTGGTTTCCCGCCCTTCTTCCTGCCCCCGGTGAACTTCGATGCGCTGTACGAGCGCTCGCTGCAGGAGCGCGCTGCCCAGCAACCGCCGGGAGCTGAAGCCGCTCCCCAGCAGGTGAACTGAGCAGGCGGCGGTGAGCGCGCCGCCCATTACCGTGATCGGCGCCGGCTCCTGGGGTACGGCGCTGGCCATCCAGTTCGCCCGCGCCGGCAGGCCGACGATCCTGTGGGGCCGGGCCGAGGACGAGCCCGAGCGGCTCGCCCATGAGCGGTGCAATTCTCGCTACCTCCCGGGCGCTGACTTTCCCGAGGCACTGTCGATCGAGGCGGACCTGGCTCGCGCGGTGGACGCCTCACCCGACCTCCTGCTGGTCGTGCCCTCCAGCGCCTTGCGCTCCGTCCTGCAGCAGCTGAAGCCGCTCCTGAAACCGGGTGCCCGGGTGGCCTGGGCCACCAAGGGCTTCGAGCTGTCCACCGGCAAGCTGCCGCATCAGGTGGCCACCGAAGTGCTCGGCGGTGACCTTCCCCTGGCCGTGCTCTCGGGCCCAACCTTCGCCAGCGAAGTGGGCAAGGGCCTACCCACGGCCATCGCCTGCGCCTCGCCGGATCCGGACTTCGCACTGGAACTGGCGCAAAGCATCTCCACCCCCCATCTGCGCGCCTACACCCAGTCGGACATCATCGGGGTCGAAGTGGGTGGCGCGGTCAAGAACGTCATCGCCATCGCTGCCGGCGCGGCCGATGGCATGGGCTTCGGGGCCAATGCGCGGGTTTTCCTGATTACCCGAGGCCTGGCTGAAATGGTCCGCCTCGGCCTGGCCCTGGGTGCCCAGCGTGACACCTTCATGGGACTAACCGGACTGGGCGACCTGGTGCTGACCTGCACCGACGACCAGTCGCGCAACCGCCGATTCGGCAAGGCGGTTGCCAGCGGCCGCCAGGTCGAGGAAGCGATCCGTGACATCGGCCAGGTGGTGGAGGGCTACCACGCGGCCAGGGCCGTCCGGCAGGTCGCCACCCGCCTGGAGGTGGACATGCCCATCTGCGAACAGGTCTATCGGGTCACCCACGAAGGCCTCGACATCGCCGAGGTGGTCGACCTCCTCATGAGCCGGGCAGTATCGGCTGAGTGAGCGCAAAGCCCTGCTGCCGCCAGGCTTCATAGACCACCACCGCCACGCTGTTCGACAGGTTCAGGCTCCGATTGCCGGGTTGCATCGGCAGGCGCAATACGTTTTCAGTTGGCAACCCCTGCAGCAGTTCCGCCGGCAGGCCCTCCGTCTCCCGCCCGAACAGAAAGGCGTCTCCGGGCGCAAACGCCTGCTCGGTATAGAGCCGCTGACCGGTCGTCTCGATCGGGAAGACTCGTGCGCCAGGCAGGCTGGCAAGACAAGCCGTCAAGTGCGGGTGCACCACCAGCCGGGCGAGATCCCGATAGTCCAGGCCGGCCCTCCGCAGCTGCCGATCTTCGAGGTTGAAACCCAGCGGTTCCACCAGGTGCAGCGTAGCGCCGGTGTTGGCGCACAGGCGCATGGCGTTGCCGGCATTGGGCGGAATTTGCGGCGCGTAGAGAATGACGTGATACATGTGGAAGCTCCCTGAACGGTTAAGATACACGCCGTCCGGCCATCCTTTTCATCCGGGAGTCCCATGTTCGCCACGCTGGAGCAGTTACCGCCCGACCCGATCCTCGGCCTCAGCGCCGCGTTCCGCGAGGATCCCTCACCGGACAAGGTCGACCTCAGCGTTGGGGTGTACAAGGACCGCGCGGGCAACACCCCGGTCATGGCCGTGGTGAAGGAAGCCGAGCAGGCACTGATCGCCGCCCAGGCCACCAAGGTCTACCTGCCGGCCGCCGGTTCGCCCGGTTTTCGCGAGGCGATCTTCAGGCTGGTCATGGGCGAGGATACCCAGGACCTGCGCCCCCGATCCGCGGTGCTACAGGCAGCGGGCGGCTGCGGCGCACTCCGCCTGGGTGCCGAACTGGTGCAGCGCGCGCAGCCTGGCGCCACCATCCTGCTCGGCGACCCCACGTGGCCGAACCACGGGCCGCTGTTGTCAGGTGGCGGCCTGCAGCTGGCTAGACATCCCTATTACGACACCGCTACGCGCAGCGTGGTCCTGCAGCCGGTGCTGGACGCCCTGGAGTCCGCGGCGGCTGGCACGCTGGTGCTGCTGCAGGCTTCCTGTCACAACCCCACCGGCGTGGATCCGACCCCCGAGCAGTGGGGCCAGATTCTGGAGGTGATCGTCGCGCGCCGGCTGGTGCCGTTTTTCGACATCGCTTATCAGGGCCTCGGCGTGGATCCTGATACCGACGCGTGGCCCATCCGCGAGGCAGCTCGGCTGCTGCCCGAGATGCTGGTGGCCGTCTCGTCCTCGAAGAATTTCGGGCTCTATCGTGAACGCACGGGTGCCTTGCTGGTGCTCGCCCAAGATCGCGGGCGCGCGTCGGCCATCGAGAGCCATGCCAACAAGGCAGCGAGGGCCTTGTACTCCATGCCGCCTGCCCATGGCGCATTGATCGTGGAAACGATCCTGACCGACGCCCAAAGGGAGACGGCCTGGCGCAATGAGCTGGCCGGCATGTGCGCCCACATCCGGGGACTGCGCTCGAGGCTGGCGGAAGGAATCATGGCGGCCCGGCCCGGCTATGACGCAAGTTGGATCACCCGGCAGCAGGGCATGTTCTCGCTGCTCGGCATCAGCCGCGATGAGGTGAACAGCCTGCGCGAGCAGCACCACATTTATATGGGGTACGACAGCCGCGCCAACCTGGCCGGCCTCAACCAGGACAACCTGCCGCGGGTCGCCGAACTGGTCGCGCCGCTGCTGCCCGGTGACTGAACGGTGAATCCCCTCCTGGCCATCGACTTCTGCGGTCTGCGCCTCAATTCGCCCATCGTACTGCTGTCAGGCTGCGTGGGTTTCGGCGAGGAGTACACGCGGGTCGAGGGCTTCTCCAACCGGGACGTAGGCGCCATCGTGCTGAAGGGGACCACCGGCTCCGCGCGGCTGGGCAACCCGCCGCACCGTGTGACCGAGACGGCCATGGGCATGATCAACGCCATTGGCCTGCAGAACCCCGGGGCGGATTACGTGGTGGACCAGATCCTGCCCACCCTCGATCGGGAGGAGACCCGCTTCTTCGCCAACGTCAGTGGCTCGACCATCGAGGAATACGTCGAGGTCACCCGCCGCTTCGACGATTCGCCCATCGATGCCATCGAGGTGAACATCTCCTGTCCCAACGTCAAGGAAGGCGGCGTGCAGTTTGGCAACTACCCGGAGATGTCGGCACGGGTGGTAGAGGCCTGCCGCAAGGCCACCGGCAAGCCGCTGATCACCAAGCTGTCGCCCAACCAGACCGACATCCGGGAAAATGCCCGCCGCTGCATCGAGGCCGGCAGCGACGCACTGGCCGTGATCAACACCATCTCGGGCATGGCCATCGACATCCGGAACCGCCGCCCGGTCATTGGCAACGTCCAGGGCGGGCTGTCTGGGCCGGCCATCAAGCCCATCGCCCTGCTGAAGGTGCATCAGGTCTACGAGGTGGCCGGTCCCGCCGGGGTGCCCATCATTGGCCAGGGCGGGATCTGCTCGGCGGAAGACGCGCTGGAGTTCATCATCGCCGGCGCCTCCGCCGTCGGGGTCGGTACCGGCCTGTTCTACGATCCCCTGCTATGCCCGAAGATCAATTCGGGAATTTCTGAATATCTGACCACCCAGGGCTTCGACTCAGTCGGCGCGCTGGTCGGGAGCCTGCGCAAAGGCTGAGCCCCTGGCTTCGCCAGGTTAGTGAAATCCCTCACGTTTCCTCAGCCGGCGGCCGGGCAGAATCGACATTCTGTAAGATTCCGGCAGCGCGCGTGGCGACCGGAAAGGCGAGGCATGGCCAAGGTCTGGCAACCTGAAGGCTCCCTGGCGGGGCAAATGCGAAGGCTGGTGGCAGTGACCGCCGGCTCGGCATTGCTCGCCGGTATCGTCCTGACCAGCGGGCTCGCTTATCACATCGCGATGCAGGAAGTGGCCGACGGCGCGCGCGCCGCGCTGGTCGACAAGACGGAGCCCGCCACCGCAGCGGCGTTCTTTTCGGATGCCCTGGCAGCACAGGCGGTGGTCGACTCGGTCAGCGTCGGCGCAGGCGTCGCGGCTGTCTCGCTGCAGGGGATCGAGGGCACCGTCCTGGCCACCCGCCGGCTGGGAGAGGCGGGCCTCGGCATTTCTGCCATCGATCAGCAACTGCCGCCAGCCAGCGTGGCCATACCCCTCACCAGCGGCGGCGTGAACGTCGGCATGCTGGAAGTGACCCTGGCGCGGAATCATGCGCTGGATGCCGTGATCAAGCTGCTGCCGATCCAGGGTGGCATTTTCCTGCTAACGCTGATGATCGCCAGCGTTGGCACCCGCCGGATCCGCAACACCATCGCCACACCGATCCACGAACTGCTCGGCACCATGGCCAAGGTCGGGCGGGACCAGGATTTCTCGGTACGCCTCGAACCCCAGGGACCGGAAGAGCTCGGCAGCCTCATTAACCGCTTCAATGAGATGATCGGCCAGATCAGCGTTCGCGACCAACACCTCGCCGAGCACCGTCGGCAACTCCAGGAACAGGTGGTGGAGCGCACCCGCAAGCTGCAGACGGCAGCGGCCAGCGCCGAACATTCCAGCCGGGCCAAAGGCGATTTCCTCGCCCGCATGAGCCACGAGATCCGCACCCCGATGAACGGCGTGGTGGGCATGGCCGAACTGCTGCAAAACACCCAGCTCGATGCCCGCCAGGTGCGGATGCTCGGCACGATACGCCGCTCTGCCGACGCGCTGCTGGAGATCATTAACGACATCCTGGATTTCTCCAAGATTGAAGCCGGCAAGCTGGTGGTGCTCAACGAAGACTTCCCGCTGGTCGAGATGATCGAGGACGTCTGCGACCTGCTCGCGGCCCGGGCAGAAGAACGCAAGCTGGACCTGGCCTGCCACATCGATCCGCACATCCCGGAAATCGCCCGCGGTGACGTGATCCGCCTGCGACAGGTCGTCACCAACCTGCTGGGCAACGCGATCAAGTACACCGAGCAGGGGCACGTGCTGGTACGGACCCGTCTGCTGTCTGCCGAAGAGGAAGGCATTCGCATCCGCATCGAGGTGGAAGATACAGGGCTCGGCATCCCGGCCGAAGCACTGGAAAACGTGTTCGAGGCCTTCACCCAGGTCGATTCCTTCGAGACCCGCAAGCACGGCGGTACCGGACTGGGGCTGGCCATCACCAAACAGCTCACCGAACTGCTGAATGGCGAGATTGGCGTCACCAGCAAGCTCGGCAAAGGCTCCACCTTCTGGGTCGAGGTGCCGCTGAGTCACGCAGTGGAGGGGCAGGAGCGCCAGCGCTGGACGCTGCCGCCCGGCCAGTCGGTACTGATCGTCGAGCCCAGCGCGCCCACGGCAGATGCCATCACCGCCATGCTGAAGGTCGCCGGCGCCAAGGTCCATTGGGCCAATACCGCGCACCGCGCGATGGATGCCCTGCAGTTCGACGGTCCCTTCACGCTGATGATCGCCAACCAGCGCCTGCCCGACATGAAGGGGCCGGAGTTCCTCGACAGTGTA
>JAURLT010000080.1 GCA_030831085.1 Gammaproteobacteria bacterium | reverse complement strand
CGCGTCCTTGCTGACGGCGACTGACTCACCCGTCAGGGCTGCCTCCTGAATGGCCAGGTCGGCTTCCTCAAGGAGGCGCAGGTCGCCGGGCACGACGGCCCCGGCCTCCAGCAGCACCATGTCGCCGGGCACCAGGTCCTGACCGCGAATCTTCAGTACACGACCGTCCCGGCGGACCAGCGCATGCGGTGCGGCGAGTCGTCGCAAGGCCTCGATGGCCCGCTCGGCGCGGGCTTCCTGAATGAACCCGACCACACCGTTCAGGAGAACGATGGCCAGGATCACCACCACGTCCTCCATGTCGCCGGTCATGCCCGCCAGCACCGCGGCGCCGATCAGCACCAGGATCATGAAGTCGGTGAACTGGCGCAGCAGCAGTCGCGGCCAGCGCAGGCGGCGGCCCTCGGGCAGCAGGTTGAGCCCGGTCGAGCGCAGTCGGCTCTCCGCCTCCGTCGCCGCAAGGCCGCTCGCCGGTTCAACTCCCAGCTCCGCGGTCACCTCCGCGGCCGAGCGGCCGTGCCAACTCGCAGCTGCCTCGCTCATTGACCAACCAGGAACAGGACGTAGGCGTTCAGCGCATAAATGACCAGCAGGAACAGCCCGGTCCAGCCGAACAGGCGGAAGGTACGCTGGGTGGGCCGGTAGAACAGGGCGGCGATCACCGCCCCGCTCATCACCAGCGCGCTGATGGCCGTGCCAGCATGAGCCTTGCTGATGGTGTGCAGCAGCGGGCCCTCCAGGTAGACGAGGTCGTCGATGGCGATGATCGCCATGTCGAACAGGTTACTGCCGAGCAGGTTACCCATCGCCATGTCCAGCGCGCCGATTCGCAGGGCCGAAAGGGCCACCGCCAGCTCGGGCAGCGAGGTGGAAAAGGCCACGAACAACGAGCCCACGAAGCTGTTGTTCCAGCCCATCACCCTGGCGAGGTCGGCGCCAACGAAGGGCAGCCACAGGCCCGCGGCCACCACGAACAGCGCGGCCACCAGGTAACCCAGCGCGGCGTGGCGCAGGCTGATGTCCGGATGGCGCAGCGCCGCCTGCTCGGGCTGCAGGCGGGCCTCGCGCAATTCATATTGGGTAACGATGCGCATGGCCAGCAGGTAGCCCGCCAGGATCACCGGCGTGTAGAGACCCACGTGGCCGATGGTGGGCAGCTGTTCGCCGACCAGCACCGACAGGGCCATGATGCCGATCAGGATGATGCCGAAGCCTGCCGACAGGATGTGACTCTGGGCCGCCAGCGTGTAGATCGATGCGCGCGGGTAGGCCAGCTCCAGGAACAGCAGGATGAGCAGGTTGAAGATGCAGCTGCCCAGGGCATCGCCCACCGCGATGTTGGGCACGTCCGCCACGGTCACCGCGCCGATGCCGGTCACGAGCTCCGGCAGCGAGGTCACGGTGGCCATCATGATGACCCCGACCAGGGTGCGCCCTAACCCGGTGCGCTCGGCAATCACATCTCCGAAACGGGACAGCTGATAACCGGCCGTGCCGATCACGGCCGTACAAAGCATGAAGGTCAGCCAGGTCTCGCCCATGGGCTCAGGCTAACCCCAAGCGGCCGGCTGTGCCAGAATCCAGTCATGAGGATGCGGCACTCGAACTGTCCTCCCCGTACCTGCGTCATCGGTGCAGGCTCCTCCGGGTTGCCGGTGGTCAAGGCGCTGAAGGACCGTGGCCTGCCGGTCACCTGCTTCGAGCGCACGCCTAACATCGGCGGACTCTGGTGCATCGACAACAAGCCCTGGGGGGCGAGCGCTGCCTACGATTCGCTGCACATCAATACCGATACCCGGCTGATGGAGTATCAGGACTTTCCGATGCCGGCGGACTTGCCGGCCTACCCCGACCATCGCCAGATCCACGGCTACTTCGAATCCTACGCCGAGCGCTTCGGGCTGCGCGAGAGCATCCGCTTCGGCTGCGAGGTGCAGCGCTGTGAACGGGACCAGGAGGGACGCTGGCAGGTCACGCTGGCGAGCGGCGAGACCGGGCAATTCGACGCCCTGGTGGTGGCCAACGGCCATCACTGGGACCCGCAGGGCCCCGACCCGATGCCCCCCGGTGAATTCTCCGGGGCGCAGATCCACTCACACCTCTATCGAAATCCGCGCGAGCCGCTCGACCTGATGGGCAAGCGCGTAGTGGTCGTGGGCCTCGGCAACAGTGCGGTGGACATCGCCACCGAACTGGCCAGTCGGGCCAACGCCGAGCGGGTGTGGATGGTGGCGCGACGCGGCGCCTGGATCCTGCCCAAGTGGTTCATGGGCACGCCCATCACCCGCATGCCGCAGCCGCAGAACCTGCTGCCCTGGCTGCCCTGGCAGCTCACTTCACTGGTGACCGGCCTGGTCATGCGCCTGCAGTTCGGTCACCCCACCGATTACGGGCTGCCGCGGCCCGATCACCGCCCCCTGCAGTCCCATCCCACGGTCAGCCAGGACCTGCTCTCGCGCATCGGTCACGGCGACCTGCTGGTGAAGCCGGGCATCCGCGAGCTGCGCGGCGATCGGGTGCTGTTCGAGGACGGCTCTGAGGAGCGGGTCGACGCCATCATCTGGTGCACCGGCTACCGGGTCAGCTTTCCCTTCTTCGACCCCGACTTCCTGGCTGCCCGCGACAACGTGCTGCCCCTGTGGCATCGCACCGTGCGGCCCGACCTCGACAACCTGTTCTTCGTGGGCCTGTACCAGCCGCTCGGGTCGGTCATGCAGCCTGCGGAATTGCAGGCGAAGGTCATCGGCGAGTACCTCGCAGGCCGGCTGGCACTGCCGGACGAGGCCACCATGCGCCGCGAGATGGCCCGCGAGCAACGCGCACTAGAGAAGCGCTACAGGCATTCCAGGCGTCACACCATGCAGGTCGATTTCGGACCGTACATGCACCGGCTCAAGAAGCTGCTGAGGGAGGGGGCAATCGCATGAAGGGACTGATGATGGACACGCCGCTGCTGATCAAGGACATCATGCAGCACGCGGCACGCTGTCACGGCAGCACGGAGGTGGTCTCGGTCACCGTGGACAACCCGCGGCACCGGACTACCCTGGCCGAAATCTTCCGCCGCGCCCGCAAGCTGGCCAATGCGCTCCAGGCAGCCGGCATCCGCAGGGGCGACCGGGTTGGCACCGTGGCCTGGAACGACTATCGGCACCTGGAGCTCTACTACGCAGTGTCCTGCATGGGTGCGGTGCTGCACACCATCAACCCGCGACTGTTCCCGGAACAGGTCAGCTACATCGTCAACCACGCCGAGGATCGCCTGCTGTTCGTCGACCCGCTGGTGATGCCCCTGATCGACGCGCTGCGGCCCCAGTTCGGCACCGTGGAACGGGTTATCGCGATGTGCGACGAGGCGCACCTGCCGCAGGCCGCCAACGGGCCTGTGACCGACTACGAGTCCTTCATCGCGGCGGGCGAGGATCAGTTCGACTGGCCCGACTTCGACGAGCACACCGCCAGTTCGCTCTGCTACACCTCGGGGACCACCGGCCACCCGAAGGGCGTACTGTTCAGCCATCGATCGACCGTGCTGCACAACTATGCGGCGCTGATCGGCGACTCCATCGGCTGCACCCGCCGCGACACCATCCTGATGGTGGTACCCATGTTCCATGTGAACGCCTGGGGCATCCCCTACGCCGGTCCATCGGTGGGCACGAGGCTGGTGATGCCAGGCCCGAAGATGGGCGACGGCGCCACGCTGGCCACACTCATCACCGAGGAAGGCTGCACGCTGGCCGCCGGCGTCCCGACCGTGTGGCAAGCACTGCTCGCCCACGCCCGGGCGGCCAAGATCAAGCTCTCGCCACTGCGGAGGGTGTCGGTGGGCGGCTCGGCCTGCCCGCTGTCGATCATGACCGAGTTCCGCGAGCGCCACGACGTAGAGGTGCTGCATGCCTGGGGTATGACGGAGATGAGCCCCATCGGCACCCTGAACTCCCCGCCCCGCGGCTTCGAGGACTGGCCGCGGGAACAGCAGGACGCGCTGCGAGTCCGTCAGGGCCAACCGGTACTCGGCGTGCAGATGAAGATTGTGGACGATCAGGGCAACGAACTGCCCCTCGACGGCCGTACCAGCGGCATCGTCAAGGTGCGAGGCCCCTGGATCTGCGGCAGCTATTACCGACCCGATGAGCCAAGCGAGGCGCATGCCGAACAGGGCTGGTTTGCTACGGGGGACGTGGCGACGCTGGAGCCAGACGGCACCATGACCATCACGGACCGTGCCAAGGACGTGATCAAGTCCGGCGGCGAGTGGATCAGTTCCATCGACCTGGAGAACACGGTCTGCGGCCACCCCCAGGTCATGCAGGCGGCCGTGATCGGGGTCAGGCACCCCAAGTGGGACGAGCGCCCGCTGCTCATCGTAGTGCCGCAACCCGGCGAGTCACCGACACGCGAGGACCTGCTCGGCTGGCTGGGGGGCAAGGTCGCCAAGTGGTGGATCCCCGACGACGTGGTGTTCGCCGACAAGTTGCCGCTGACCGCCACCGGCAAGATCTCCAAGCTCCAGCTGCGTCAGCAGTATGCCGGCTACGTCCTGCCGACCGCATGAGCGCCCCTGACCTGTCGCGATTTCCCAGGCGGACCTACTCAAGCGGACCGACGCCGCTGGAGCGCCTGGAGCACTTCTCGAGAGAGCTGGCCAGTCAGTGCCCGGAGGGCCAGGGCCCCGAGGTCTGGGTGAAACGCGACGACCAGCTCGGCCTGTTTCCGGGTGGCAACAAGACGCGCAAGCTCGAGTTCCTGGCCGCCGACGCGCTCATCCACGGCGCCGATACGCTGATCACCTGCGGCGCGCCGCAGTCCAATCATTGTCGGATCACCCTTTCCGCCGCCATCCGCGAGGGGCTGCGCTGCCGCTTCGTCATCGAGGAACGCGTACCGGGCAGCTACCGCGAAGACGCCAGCGGCAACCACTTCCTGTTCCGCTTGATGGGCGTGGAGAAGATCACGGTCGTGCCAGCCGGCAGCGACATGGCCGCTGCCATGCAAAAAGAGGCGGATGAACTGCGCGACCTCGGTCGCAAGGGCTATGTCATTCCGGGTGGCGGCTCAAACGCCATCGGCGGACTCGGCTACGTGGCCTGCGCCGGCGAGCTTCAGCAGCAGATGGCGGCAGCCGAGCTGTCGTTCGATGCGATCGTGTTAGGTTCAGGCAGTTCCGGCACCCATGGTGGCCTGCTGGCCGGCCTGCTCGCCCACGGCATGCAGGTGCCCCTGTACGGCATCGGCGTCAGCCGCGACCCGCAGGACCAGGCCCCGCTGGTGGAGAAGGAAGCGCTCAGCGTGCTGGCCCTGCTCGGGCTCGAGGAGACCATTCCTCAAGGACGCTTACGCTGCGTGGGCGGCTATTGGCAGCCCAAGTACTCGCTGCCGAACGAGGCCATGATCGAGGCGGTGCGCTGGCTCGCACGCAGCGAGGGACTGCTGCTGGATCCCGTCTACACCGGCAAGATCATGGCCGGGCTCATTGGCCTAGCGCGACACGGCGAATGGTCGGCGGGACAGCGGGTGCTGTTCATCCACACCGGGGGCATGCCGGCGCTATTCGAATACCAGGACGTCCTGTGATCAGGTGCCAGCAGCTGATTGCGCGCTGAACAGGGTGTCAAGCGCTGCGTCGTCGGTGGCTGCCATCACTTTTTTTCGCCAGTGATAATGATGCTGAACCCCCGCTTCATTCGCTCCCAGCCAAACTGAACGAAGCGCACCGCTGTCTAAATTGCGCTGCTGCGCATGGGACATGGGCAGATCTTCCTCTCTCACCACTTGCTGGATTAATTCAACAATCTCCGCCACCCGCGGATGGGGCTTGTCTGCCAAGGGCTCCTCGACCAGATAGGTCTGTATGGTGGTGGACTGGTTATAACAGCGCCCTGGCAAGACCTGAGAAATGACCACAACCCGGCATTCGCCGGCAAAGCAATTGATCGATACGTTGGGGAATACGATCCACTCGCCAAATAGCAGCGTTGCAAGGTCCCAATCAGTTTCCGCTTTGGTTTTGAGACCAAGGAACGCTGCATCCTGGGGATTCGAGGGGTTTGTCGACATGATGCCCAGGCGCTGATGGGGCCCATAAAAATAATACTGCGTTTGATTGCTGATCTTGACCCCAAAGGTTTCCCTGTGAAGCACGGGCAAATGATAAAACTCAAGGTGAGCATCAAAGGCCAGCTTCCAGTTAGCTCCCGGTAATTCAGCACGATGATGGAAATGCCAGGCTGCCAGATTGAAGCCACCCAGGAACCCGTCGAAACCGGCCAGGAACCGGTCAATGTCGAGTGTTGATTGTGGAGCGAGCGACACCCAGAGCAGGCCTGATCGCTCGACCAAGGGTAATTCCCGTAACCCCAATTCGCGGGCGTTGACCGCTCCAAAACTCTCTTTGGAGGTGATGCCAATCAGCGCCCCCTTATCGTTGAAAGTCCATCCGTGATAGGGGCAGGTGAAGCGACTGGCCTGACCACAGCCGTGCTTGAGCGGGCTGGCGCGGTGCGTGCAGGCGTTGACAAATGCCCGGCAGACATCGTCGCGGCCGCGAACCAACAGCAGCGGTACCCCAGCCAGCGTAATCGTCTTGTAGCGGCCCGCAACGGGTAACTCAGCGCGGGCTGCGGCAAGAAGGGGTAAACGACGAAAAATTCGCTCAAGTTCCGCCTGATGTAGGGCCTCTGAGGTGTACTCCTCGGCTGGGACTTCCAGGGGTTGCGCTGCATTCGAGGGCGCGCCGCTCTCGAGCCGCAACAACATGTCCCGAGGGGTCGCGACGAGTTGACCCTTTACTCTTTTATTCACGGCGCTTTACCAGGGCTCAATTTTTTGCAGGGGCTCGCGAATATATCAGGTTGATAAAGGTACTCTCGAATCAGTAAGCGCCACCCCGCCGTGACCCCGGCTTTAGTGCCACGGCCAGGTTTGTAAAATCCGGGTTGGTGAGTTATCCCAACAACTCAGGCGTTTGATAACTCAACGCGCCAGGTGATCCTTGAGGTGACCTGCCGGTTTTTCCTGGACCAACTCACGGTTGGAAGATGGCCTCTGCCGGGTTGCCCTTCGAACTCAACTGTTTAACCGCTGTTGGCGCCAGCCACCCAAGACTCGAGTGCGCTCGAGTCTCGTTACAGTGACGCTGGCAGGACGAGTTCAAGTCCTGCCCCCGCATGAGTACACCCGAGCTGTCGCGATTTCCGGGGGCACCTGGGCTGCGCGGGCGGCGGCCGACGGGTGCGGTTCATCCACACAGGGGGCACCCTGACGGTGGTCGAATACTGCGAAATACTGTGACAAATGTTAATTCACGGGAAAATATGTCAAATCTGCCGTGACATTTACTGTGACGCAGTTCACGCTCCGCCCATAACAACGCATTCATGGAGGGAAGGTCGATGAGCGAAGTCGGTGGCACCATCATCAAGTCGCTGTTCGTGGGCATCCTGATCGCGGCGATCCTGTCCTGGGGATAACCTGATCTACTGCCAATCTCTGGTTGGCCGATGAGGCAGCGCCCAACTCAGCGTCCGATTTCATCGTAAAGGGCATCGTACTGGCCGGCCAGCTTCGCCCAAGAGTAGTGGCTTGCTACCCTTCCACATGCGGCGTTACCCAGCCTGCGTCGGAGTGCTTCGTCGCGCGCCAAGCGCACCATCGCATCTGCCAGCAATTCAACATGCTCCGCCGGATTCCGCCCCAGAACGGTCAATCCGGTCTCCTCGTCCGTGATGATGTCTGCAGGACCACCCCATGCCGTAGCAACCACGGGCTTGCCCATGGCCATGGCCTCCAGGTTGACCTGACCGAAAGCCTCACGGAGCGACGGGAACACGCACATGAGTGAGCGCTGCATCAAACGAATATTGTCCTCCCGTTCGACCGGGCCAAGTAGCCTGACTCTGGCGCCAAGGCCGAGGCTATTGATGAGCGCCTCTAGCGAGCCCCTTTGTTCACCAGTTCCGGTGATCTGCAGAGTGATGCCACGATCCAGCCTGCTCGAGGCGGCGGCAAAAGCCCTGATCAGCAGATCGAACGCCTTGTACCTGATCAGCCGACCGCTTGAAAAAATATACGGCTCCTCGCAGATCTCAATGCCCCCGCGATCCGCGTATACAAATCCGTCTGGGATCACTCTGACCTTGTGTCGATAGGCATCGGGAACCAAATTGGCGGCCTGGGTAGTGTTTACGACCAGAATGGAAGCACGGGCAAGGCTGCGCCGTAGCAACGGGTCGAGATACATGCGCGTACGGTCGAGCCGACGCAACAGGTGTACTGGATCAAAGCCTCGTGCATAGGTTTCAAAGCCCGGGGGATAGGGAAGACTTCCGCCCAAGGGGCCCCAGACAAAAGGAATATCCAGCTCGGCCAGGGGACTTGGCAGACGGAAGGTCATCGGGCTGACCTGGTGGCCGACTGAAAACCACCTGGCCAGACGCTTGCCCACCGATGCGGCTACAACCATGAACTCAATATAGTTCCTGATCGACAGGTAGTTGCCATAACGCATGGGTAAACGGCCAAGTGTCAGGGTTCCCGACCGGTCATGACTTCCCGGTATCCTGGGTATCATCACTAGTGATCTGCGCCCCCTTCGACGCAGCTCGTCGACTAGCTGAACCGCGCCCCTAGCCTCCGCGCCACCGCGGGGGTGGTATTCGAATGCAGCAACTAGCACTCGAGATTTACGCTTGTCCTCCTGCACAGCAAGCACCCCGTCCATGACTTGTCACCCAAGACTGCTCTTTGGCTCCGCATGATACAATGGTATAAACAAAGCAAAAGTAAATGGCCAAGAGATGCGGGCTACCACTACGGCTCATGCCGACTTTTATAATTTCTGTGGTGTGGGCGTTGACATTCTGACTTTCGAGGAAGCCTTCGCGCGCATAGATGGCTGGCTGAACCAGCCCCGTGACCGCTCACACCACATTGCATGCCTAAACGCGTTCTGCGTGGCGCTTGCAATCTCAAACCCGAAACTTAGGCAGATCTATAACGGCGCTGATATGGCTGCGCCCGACGGTGCGCCTTTCGTCCGGTGGATGCGGCTTGCAACTGGTCGCCGCTGCGATCGCCTCGACGGCCCGCAATTGATTCTAAATCTGGCCCGACGCTCCGAGCGGTCCTACCGATTTTTTATCTACGGTGGTGAGCCGAGGGTGCTCGAAGACGCCGCGTGCGCTCTCGAGAAGGCGTGTCCCAGGATTGAAATCGTAGGTAGTTACTCGCCTCCTTTTCGCGAATTGTCCCCGGACGAGGATCAACAGGTCATCGAGATGATCAACGCAGCAAAGCCCGATATCGTGATCGTGGCACTCGGAACCCCCAAGCAGGACTACTGGATCGACGCACATCTGGAATCAATCAGGGGGGCGGTACTGATCGCAGCCGGCGCAGCAGTGGATTTTTTTGGCGGCCGCGTGCCGTTGGCTCCGGAATGGATCCGCAACTCGGGGTTCGAGTGGTTGTTTCGTCTGCTCGGCCCGGATTTCCTTCGCCTATGGCGTCGTTACCTGGTGCACCATGCTGTGTTCGTGGGGCATTTCCTGCTTCAGGTCGTCGGCCTCAAAACAATTCCCGTTGAGCGAAGGATGCGACTCTGAAGGAGGGCACACCCTCCAGAAAAGGCAACTGTTAGGGCGGTGCACCTCTTTTTTCGCACTAGCATGGCGGGTCCGTTTGCCTAACGCTTGGTCAAGACGCTCTATTTGGTGCTGCCGGAGGCCATCTCTCCTGCACGGCAACAGCACCGTCACGGCCGATGACAATCGGACGGCTGCCAGATCAGAGCTGGCAGTCCCCGAAAATCAAAAACTCCTGGCTATCGGACTGGAGAGCACATCGTTGACCCAGAAATGCCGCTAACTCAGGTACAGGCCGCATCCGTCAAAGACCCGCTGCACCTTCTGACCGGGTTGGAGGCTGCGAATCGCTCGATCCGTGAGTTGAGCCAAGCCTGCGTCCTGCAAAGTGGGGGTATCGAAGCACCTACATAACGTGCTCGGTACTCAATGTACCCCCATCTATACCCCCAGATATGTCTGGCTTCAGCTGAAAGCCCTCGGACAAGGCTGGACAGAAGAGGCGTCTTTCCAGCGGATTTTCTTGTGTTTTTGAATTTCGCTGGAAGTGGCCTGACGGCTATCTGGTGCCGGTGGAGGGACTTGAACCCCCGACCTCTCGCTTACGAAGCGACTGCTCTACCAACTGAGCTACACCGGCTTGGTGGGGGATTATACAGCCCTAGGTCGGCAGGCGCCTGACGCGGATCACGACCTCCACGCCGAGCACCTCGGTGCCCGGAGGCCCCTCGGGCAACTTCGCAAACTGGACCTCGCCCAGGTCTACGTCGATCAATTCCCCGGTGTCCTCCACCCGGAAGTGGTGGTGGGGCTCAATGTTGGAATCAAAGGCGCTGCACTGGGGATCCACCTGCAAGGCTTTCAGCAAGCCGCACTCCGCGAACAGGTTCAGGGTGTTGTAAACCGTCGCCTTGGACACGCGTGAGCCCTGCGTGCGCAGGCGCCGGAGCACTTCCTCGGCGGTCAGGTGTTGGCGCGCGGCAAAGAGCACCTCACCTACCTGCATCCTCTGGGCCGTGGGCGTGATGCGGTAAGTCCGGAGCCGGGCCGCAACGTCGCTGCGAAGATTTAAGTGATCGTTTTCCATGCGCCTGTCCCGCAAGGATTTTTTCAATGATACAGCCGCGGGGTTGACCTGCCAAGGAAAGCGCCCCGCGTTTCCGGGCAGGCCCATCAGGAATCCGCCCACTCCGCGGCCCGCCGCAGGCGCAGGCTTCCCGGCCTGGAGGAGACCGATGCGTAACCACGGATGGACGCTCACTGGATTGCTGCTCGCCGTGGCTCTGGCGGCCCTGCTCGCGGGCCTCGCCGCGCCCACGTTCAGCGGCCTGCTGGCCGACTTGCGGCGCAGCACCACCCTGACGCTGGTCCACGGCGCCCTGCACGGTGCGCGTCGGCTGGCCGCTGCCCACGGCAGGCCCGTCTTCCTCTGTGCCCTCGAGGCGGACGGGCGCTGTAGCGGCGTCCGCGACTGGTCCGGCTACCTGCTGGCCGTGCTTGAAGAGCCCGACGGGCCGCCGCTGCGCACCTGGTCGCTGCCTCGGTTGGCACCCGGGGCTCGCTTGCACAGCAACCGCGCCGTCATCCAGTTCTCGCCGCTACCCGCATCCGCCACGCCGGCCACACTGCTCTACTGCGACCCGCGGGGCAGCGGATTCTCCGGGGCCGTCATCCTGAGCAACAGCGGCCGGCCCAGGCTGGCCTTGGGCACCCAACTTTCGGAGCCCGCTGAATGTTCCTGAACGAGGCGCCGAGGCGGCCGAGTCTGCGCGGCCAGACCCTCGTGGAGACGCTTATCGCCTGCCTGGTGCTGGCCGTAGCGCTGGCGGGCTTCACCAGTTCACTGGTCGGGGCGTTGGCTACGGAGCGGGAAGCGACGATCCGCAGCCTCGCGCTGGGTCATGCCGAGGCCGCCGCCGAGCAGTTGAGGTTACTGCGCCAACTCGACCCCGCACGGCGCACCCTTCGGCTCGGCGAACTCGACGCAGGCCTGAGGGCCAGCGTCCAGCAGGATCTGCCGGCAGGTACCCAGACCGGCCTCGGCGAGCTCGAGTCCGCCAATGGGGTGTATCGCGTCCACATTGGCTGGCCGGCTCGCGGCGAAAGCCAGCAGGAGGTTCTGCTGTGGGTTCGCTGAGGGGCCAGGGTCTGGGCTTTTCCCTCGTGGAACTGCTGGCCAGCACCGCCGTCAGCACGGTCGCCATCGCCGCTGCGCTGGTCCTGATGCAGCAGGGCCGCCGGTCGCAGCTGGAGGCCGATGCCGTGGCGCGACTGGCCGACACCGCCGCCTCGGCGGCCGAGCTGCTGGCCGCTGAAATACGCGTGGCCGGCTATCTCGGGCGGCTCCCGCCGGGTTCGCCAGTGATCGGCTCCACGCCCTTTGGCTTGCCGGCACCGGAGGGCCTCTCGGATGCAGCGGAGTGCGGACCCAGCCTCGCCCTCGACCTGTCCAGGCCGCTGGCCGCCGCCGATAGCGCCATGGCCGCAGCGCCGGGTGCGCCGCTCTCCTGCCGCGCCTCCCCTGCAGGCCGCTGGCAGGCAGGCACGGATACGCTGGTCATTCGTCGCGCCTCGCTCAAGGCCACCAACCCGATGGCCGGCCGGCTGCAACTGGCCACCACCCGCGAACTGGCCCACCTGATGAGCGATGGCCAGAACCTGCTGGGTCCAGAGGCCGCGATACACGACCTGGTCGCAGACCTGTACTACATCAGCCGGGATGCCACCGGCGAAGCCGGAATGCCGTCGCTGCGGCGCAAGCGATTGATCGGAGGCAGCCGCCCGCGCTATCGCGACGAGGAGCTGTTTGCCGGGGTTACCGACCTGCAGGTCGAGGGCCTCGAGGACGAGCAGTGGCAGCCGCTCGGGGCAGTGGACCCCGCGCAGGTCGAAGCCGTCCGTCTCCGCCTCGTGGTTACCGATGCGCGCGGCCGCCGAAGTCATGCCGGGCGCATCGTCGTGCCGCGCAATCTCCGGGGCAGGCCATGAAGATCCCCCAGCGCGGCGCCGCGCTCGTCATCGTGACCATCCTCAGCCTCGCCCTGGGCACGCTGGCCGTAGCCGCCATGACCGCTG
>JAURLT010000079.1 GCA_030831085.1 Gammaproteobacteria bacterium | reverse complement strand
GCTGGCGGGTCTCCTTTTTCGCATGATGCATGGTCGCGTCCTTGTTCTTGACGTGGTTGATCCCGTTCATCCTAGCCATCCCGGGCTGGCTGGCAATAGCGGCTTTCATCAATGCCCCGGCCGGCCGGCCCGTGGCGGGGATGTCGTAAACTTGCCCTGTCCACGCAGACAGGAGGCCGCTCCATGCAGTTACCGACCCACAGCGTCCCAGAAGACTTTGCCGCCTCCGCGGTGATCAAGGCGGCCGACTACCAGCGCATGCTGGAGCAGGCGGCGAGCGATCCAGAGGCATACTGGACCGGCATCGCCCGTCGTCTCGACTGGATGCGATTCCCTACCCGGATCAAGGACGTCTCCTATGCGCTGGAGAACTTCCATATCCGCTGGTACGAGGACGGCGAGCTGAACGTGACGGTCAACTGCCTGGATCGACACCTGGCGACCCGGGCCGACAAGACCGCGCTCTTGTTCGAAGGCGATGAGCCCGGTCATTCGCGCGCCATCTCTTACCGCGAACTCCACGAACGCACCTGCCAGCTGGCCAACGGCCTGCGCGAGCTCGGCATCGGCAAGGGCGACCGGGTAACGATCTACATGCCCATGGTGCCCGAGGCAGCCATTGCCATGCTGGCCTGCGCCCGGGTGGGCGCCATCCATTCGGTGGTCTTCGGCGGCTTCTCGCCGGAGTCACTGGCCGGTCGCATCCACGACTGTGACTCCAGGCTGGTCATCACCGCCGATGAAGGCGTGCGGGGCGGCCGCAAGGTGCCGCTCAAGGCCAACGTGGACGCGGCGCTGGCACGTGATGGCGGCATGCGGGTGGAGAAAGTGCTGGTGCTCAAGCGCACCGGGGCGTCCGTGCCATGGGTGGAGGGTCGCGACCTGTGGCTCGATGAACTGGCCGATCGCCAGCCGACGACCTGCGAACCCGAGCGCATGAATGCGGAAGATCCGCTGTTCATCCTCTACACCTCCGGATCGACCGGCAAGCCCAAGGGCGTGCTGCACACGACGGGCGGCTACCTGGCCTGGGCGACCCACACCTTTGCCTGCGTCTTCGATCACCAAGAGGATGACGTGTTCTGGTGCACGGCCGACGTGGGCTGGGTGACCGGCCACAGCTACGTGGTGTACGGCCCGCTGGCCAACGGCGCCACCAGCCTGGTCTTCGAAGGAGTCCCCACGTATCCGGATGTCAGCCGTTGCTGGCAGGTCATCGATACGCATGGCGTGACCATCTTCTACACGGCTCCCACCGCCCTGCGCGCCCTGATGCGGGAGGGCGACGGCCCGGTGAAGAAATACTCCCGCTCGAGCCTGCGCCTCCTGGGCTCGGTCGGTGAGCCGATCAACCCGGAGGCCTGGGAGTGGTACCACCGGGTAGTCGGCGATGGCCGCTGCCCGATCGTCGATACCTGGTGGCAGACCGAGACCGGCGGGATGATCATCACCCCGCTGCCCGGGGTGACGGCGCTGAAGCCCGGCTCGGGCACCTTCCCGCTGCCGGGCATCCGCGCGGGTCTCGTGGATGCCAACGGCCTGCTGCTCGAGGGCACAGCCGAGGGTAACCTGGTGCTGCTCGACAGCTGGCCGGGCCAGATGCGCACGGTCTACGGCGACCATCAGCGCTTCATCGACACCTACTTCAAGACCTACCCGGGCATGTACTTCACGGGTGATGGCGCACGCCGCGACGCCGACGGCTATTACTGGATCACCGGCCGGGTCGATGACGTCATTAACGTGTCCGGCCATCGTCTCGGCACCGCGGAGGTAGAGAGCTCGCTGGTCGCCCACCCGCAGGTCGCGGAAGCTGCCGTGGTGGGCTGTCCGCATGACATCAAGGGCCAGGGCATCTACGCCTATGTGACCCTGGTGGCCGAGGCAGAACCCAGCGATGGCCTCAAGCAGGAACTCAAGAACTGGGTCCGCAAGGACATCGGGCCAATCGCGACCCCCGATCACCTGCAGTGGGCGCCAAGCCTGCCGAAGACGCGCTCCGGCAAGATCATGCGGCGCATCCTGCGCAAGATCGCCGCCGACGAGGCCGACCAGCTGGGGGATACCTCCACCCTGGCAGATCCGGCGGTGGTCGATGATCTGGTCACTGGCCGCCTGAACCGCAAGGCCTGACATGTCACGCATCAGCGCCCAGCACGTCCTGCCGCTTGTGTGCCTGCTGGTCACTACCGGCTGTGCCGCAGCGCCCGGGACGCCGGACACCGTGTCGATCGCCACCTGGAATGCCGAGTGGATGATCGAGCCGGCCACCTTCGAGGCACTCGCAGCCACCTGCACGCCCCGCGAGGTTCGCGTCACCGGCGAGACCCGCAGCATTCCCTGCGACCTCATTGGCCGGACCCAGTGGGAAGAAACCGACCTGGTGCGGCTCAGGGACTTCGTCGCCTCGCTGCCCATCGACGTAGTGGCCCTGCAGGAGGTGGACGGTGCGGCCACCGCCGCCGTGCTGTTCCCGGGCTGGAGCGCCTGTTTCACCCGCCGCGAGCACGTGCAGAACGTCGGGATCGTCGCCAAACCCGGCATCCCGATGCGCTGTAACGAGGACTACAGCGCGCTGGGGCTGCCCGAGAACACCGTTCGCTGGGGCGTGGACGTCAGTCTCTTCCCTGACACGCCGCAGGAAACCCGCCTGCTCGGGGTGCACCTGAAGTCCGGCTGCAACCGCGACTCGCTGGCCAGCGAGCGCGAGGCCTGCACGGTGCTGCAGCGACAGGTACCCGTGCTGGAGGCCTGGATCGACGCGCGTGCCGGGGCCGGCGAGCGGTTTGCGGTGCTCGGTGACTTCAACCGCCGCTTCGATCTGGAAACGGGCGAAGGGCGTGACGACCAGGGCCGCACCGTCTCGATGTGGCCGGAACTCGACGATGCCGAGCCGGCCGGCGCCGACCTGACCCACTTCGACACAGGCCCCGGACCCGAGCCCTGCCGCCCCGGTGATCCCATCCGCCAGGCCATCGACTTCATCGTGATCGGCGAGAGCCTGCTGCCCTCGGTCGTGACCGGAAGTTACCGGATGTGGACCTATCCGCGTGACGACGCGCGCTGGCCGGACCACTGCCTGCGCAGCCTCACCCTGAACCTCGGGAGCACCCCTTGAGCTACGACCGCAACAACGTCTTTGCCCGTATCCTGCGCGGTGAACTGCCCTGCCACAAGGTGTGCGAGGACGAGCACACGCTCGCCTTCATGGACATCATGCCGCAGACACCGGGCCATACTCTGGTGATCCCGCGCAGGGAGGCTCGTGACCTGTTCGAGCTGGCTCCCGATGCGCTGGCGGCCACGATCCTGACCACCCAACGCGTCGCGCAGGCGGTGCGCCAGGCATTTGCGCCGCCCGGCGTGATGATTGCCCAGTTCAATGGCGCTGCCGCAGGACAGACCGTCTTTCACCTGCACTTTCACGTCATCCCGCGCTATGACGGCGAATCGCTCGTCCTGCATGGGGCGAAAATGGGAGATTCCGCTGTGCTGGCGGGGTACGCAGAAAGGATCCGCGCCTGCCTGGATCGTTGACCCGCGCAGCAATTCTGTCTAAATCTGGCTCGCACGGGGTTTTTGCCGCGAGCAATAATGAGGGCATGACTCAGCATCGGATTGCCGTGATCGAGGACGATTCCACCCTGCGCGAGGACCTGGTGGACTACCTGGACCTGCAGGGACATGCCGTCGTTGGATTCGCCACCGCAGAGGATTTCCATGCGTCCGGCCACCAGCATGAATTTGCCCTGGCCGTTCTGGACATCGTGCTGCCGGGAGAATCCGGCCTGAAGGTCGCAGAGTGGTTACGCGTGCACTCCCCACGTACGGGCATCATCATCCTGACCAGCCTGGGGTCATCAGCAGACCAGGTGAGGGGCCTCAAGGCCGGTGCAGATACCTATCTTGCCAAGAATGCCCCGCTGGATGTCATTGCCGCCAATTGCGAGAGCCTGTTGCGGCGGCTACCGCCTGCCACGCCAGCGGGAGAGGCGTGGCAACTTGACCGTGCAGCGTCGCTGCTGAAGACGCCGAGTGGCGCCATGATTCACCTGACTTGGAGCGAGATGGCTTTGTTGGAAGCCCTGATCGAGGCCCACGGCCAGCCCGTCGCGCGGGCCAGTATCCTGAACAGGCAGGGCCGGAAAGACACCCTCAACAATGAGCGTAACCTGGACGGCGCTACGGCCAGGCTGCGCCGCAAGGTCATGGAAAGCGCCGGCGAGGAACTACCTGTCCGACCGTGCTATGGGATCGGCTATCAATTTACGGCCGAGGCGGTTTGCACGGGACGGGCCAGCACGGGCCATGGCGGCTAAGGTCGCCCGGTCGATCACCTCGCTGACGAAGCTGTTGCTCGGGGGGCTCCTGTGGAGCCTCCTGATGTGGGCAACTGCCGAGTCAGCCACCGTGCACCTCGAACCAGGTTACGAGCAGATCTCCCTGACGGCGCGGATGGAGTACCTGGCGACGCCGAGCGACTCGCCGCTGCCGCCTCCCGGCCTGTCTTCAGCACCATTCGTGACGCGTGATGCGCTCCAGACGAGCATGCCGAGAAGTGGCTGGTACTGGCAGCGGGTTACCCTGGTCAGCGACTTTGAACGCCCATCGCTGACCTTCCTTGCCATGGACCCCTATTGGGTCGATGACATACGAGTGTATCGCCTGGAAGCAGGCCGCCTGGTGAAGGTTGCAGACCATGGCGACCGCATACCCTGGAGCGAGCGCGAGTTGCCAGGACGCAAGTTTTTCCAGCCACTGCCCCTGCAGCCGGGCGAAGAAATAACGATCTACCTGGGTTTCCAGGTCCTGGGTCCGCTGATTGCAAACGTCAGCCTCTATGAATCGACCAGCCTGTGGGACTACGGCATCCGCCAGGACCTCATCATCGGCGCAACCATTGCCGTGCTCGCGGTATCCGGCCTCATGTTCCTGTTTATTGGCGCAACGCTGCGAATCTACGAGGTGCTGGCCTATGGGGCTGCAGTGCTCCTGTCTGCCTTACAGGTAACGGCGAGGTTTGGAGTGCTCGAAGCGGTGCTTCCAGGCGTCAGCCCCACGGCACAGCACGTCGTCAACTGGATCGGAGGACTGGGTGGAGCCATCCTGATCCTGGAGGCCAGCATGAGGGTCTTTGAAGTCCCCACGCGAAGGCCTCGTCTGTACCTCGCTATGTGGGGACTCATTGTCCTCGCACTCGCCTCGAGTGTCCTCACCCACTCCTGGTTTGCACCCTACTGGACAACCATCCCCTATCAGGTGCTCGCCCTCGCGGCAGTCCTCACCATGGGACTGATCATGGAGCGCTTGCTGAATGGCCCGCTGCGCGCGCTCCTGCTGGTCTGTGCCGCAGCCTTCGTCATCCGCCTCATCGGGTTTCTGGTCGAGGTTTACACCGCTGCGAGCGTGGTGGACTTTGGTGAAGAGGGGTTCAGCGGGGTACTCGCCAATTCCATCATCATGGTCATTCTGCTGAACATCGCCATGGGCATGGTGGTGCGCACTGCCGTTCGCGACCGCGACCTTGCGCGCGATGAAGCCCGCCGGGCAGTCCGGCGCTGGCAGGACCAGAGTGAGCTGATCGGCATGCTCAGCCATGAGTTCCGCAACCCCCTGGCTGCCATCTCGCGCTCGGCCCAGATGCTGATCAGCCACCCGGAGTTTGACCCCGAGCGAAGGCTGCAGGGTATTCGTAAAAGTGCAGACCATCTCTACTCGCTGGTGGAACGCCTGCTGTCGGTGGAGTCTTTCGAATTCCGCAAAGACATGCTGCAGATGCAGGCCATCGACCTCGAACAGTTGACCCGCGACTGCATCGCAGAGTCCAGGGAGCCAGCGCGCCTCCAGTTTGGCAGGGTGACACGCGGGCTGAGCATCCGGGCGGACAGCCAACTGCTCAGCCTCGCGATCAGCAACCTGCTCGACAATGCGCTGAAGTTCTCACCATTTTCCTCTATCGTCGAAGTCGAGGTGGCGGCCGTTGACGGGCAGGGGCAGGTGACCATTCAGGACCATGGCAGCGGAATTGATCCGGGAGATCTCGAACAAGTGGGCACGCCCTTCTATCGCGCGGATGCAGGCCGCAAGGTCGCAGGCGTGGGACTCGGCTTCCTGCTGGCCCGACGCATCGTCGAAAGTCACGATGGCAGCCTGTCGATAGCGAGCGCCCCCGGACGGGGCACTCGGGTTACGGTCACGCTTCCTGCCTAAACCCGGCTCAATGCAGACGAGCAGTCACTTGCCAAGATGATCACGGATGGCGGCAGCACTCGCTGCTGACAGCACTTCTATCCAGTAGCCGTCCGGGTCCTGGATAAAGGCAATCTCGCGCATCTTGCCATCCTCTGGCCGCTTCACGAACTTCACCCCCAGCGATTCGAAGCGTTCACAGGCCTCGCCCACGTTCGGCACGCTGATTCCGATATGCCCGAAACCACGGGGATCGCTGTTGCCGTTGTGGTATCCGGCAAAGTCGGTATCACTCTCGCTGCCCCAGTTGTGCGTCAATTCCAGCATGGCCCGTTGCGAGAAGGCCCAGCCGGCCCTGGCGATGGGATCGTCCGGTATGGCGGGATCTCCCTCTCGCAGGTAGCAGAGAAAAAACAGGGAAAACTTCATCTCCGGGAAGTCGAGCTGGCGAATCAGGGTCATGCCCAGCACGCGCGTATAAAAATCGACCGACACGACCGGATCCTTGACCCTGAGCATGGTCTGGGTGAACACGAAGTCACGGGTCGCGGCATCGGGCTGGGTGGCAAGTTCCCTCAGGGTGGTGATGGGGGATTGTGTCGCCATGGATCCTCCTGCAAATAATTCATCACGGGGCCGAGCCTTGGATGATAATCCCCGGCGGAGCATTTCACTCGGGAGTCACTGCCATGCAACTCAAGCCGATCCTCAGCCTTTGCCTCATCACGTCGCTACTCGCCCTGGCCGGCTGCGGCGGGCGCGAAAAGATCACGGACTTTTCGCAGCTGGCTCAGGCCGAGTTTGCCGTGCCCACCGGCACCGTCGCCGACCAGCTGGTCGCCAGCCGTTTCCCGGAGGCACGCTTCGAGTACTACAACTCCGTGCTGGACGCGGCGTTGGCGGTGCGCTCCGGCAAGGCCGACGCGGCGGCCTATGACGAGCCGATCCTGCGCAACATCGCCGGCAAGAACCCCGGCCTCAAGGTCCTTCCCGAGCCCATCACCGTGGACCAGTACGGCTATGCCGTGAGGCTCGAGGATCTCGAACTGAAGGCGGCCATCGATGCCGTGATCAGCGAGATGCGCGCCGGCGACGAATACCAGCAGATGCTGGACCGCTGGCTGCCCAGGCAAGGGGCACCGGCTCCCATGCCAGTCCTCGACACCGCAGGCGAGGAGGTGCTGCTCTTTGGCACCGCCGCAGTCACCGAGCCCTTCTCCTTCGTGGACGGCTCCCAGCAAGTGGTCGGCCTCGACGTCGAGATGGCTGCCCGCGTCGCCCAGCGCCTGGGTCGGCGCCTGGAAGTGGTCAACATGGAGTTCGGCGCCATGATCCCGGCACTGATCGCGGGCAAGGTGGACATGATCGGCGCCTGCATCACCATCACCGAGGAACGGGCCAAGTCGGTGTTGTTCTCGGAGTCCTACTACACCGGCGGCATCTCGGCCCTGGTACGCGAATAGCCGGGGCTCACCAGCGCTGCGGTACCTTCTCGATGAGGGAGGTATCGTAGCCCTGCTCCTCCAGGCGCCCCAGGATGGCCTGGTAGTCCGCCTCGGGGATACTGGGTTCGCGCGCCATGATCCAGACGTAGTCGCGATTGCTGCGGCCGATGACCGTCCGGGTGTAGTCCTCGTCGAGCTGGATGATCAGGTACTCGGCCTTGATCGGCCAGACGAACTGCATGCCCCAGCTGGCATTCGTCGTGGTGTCACGCACGAAGCCGCGCGGGTTGTAGGTCTTCTGCGGCCCGTCGAAGCCACCCTTACGGAAGGTGAAGGTGGTGGCGATGGTGCCATCGGTGTCGAGCCGATAGGTCTCGACCGCGTTATGAGCGCCCTTCTCGATGGCCGTCG
>JAURLT010000016.1 GCA_030831085.1 Gammaproteobacteria bacterium | reverse complement strand
GGAGGTGCGCGCGCGGGTCATCCGCCGGGGCGGACTGGCGCAACACTACACCTGGCAGCTGGAGGACTGAGGTGCGTCAGCGCTAAGGGTTATTGCCCCAGACCAGCTCGGCAATCTTGTTCTGGCCCTGCAGGCTGGGATGGAAGCAATCGCCGCCGCTGATGTCGTAGGGCTGGAACTGGAAGCTGCCGGCCGAAGCATTCGCAACCGGGTCGTACTCGGAGACGACCTCGACGCCCGTGCTGTCGGCGGCGGCGTTGTACTCCGTGGCCAGCTCGCCCAGGATTCGATTGTAGGCACCCTGACGTTCATCGAGTGCCGCAGTGCGCGTGGCCAGGTCTGTGCCCCCCGCAGTGGCGATGCGGCAGACGCGGTAGGCTGCCCAGAAACTGGTGCAGTCCACCCTGCTGTCGGCCCGCTGGCGAGCCACGCCCACCGCCCGAAGATCCTGCACGCGTGGCACGCTCACCAATAGCACCGAGGAACCGTCCGGCAGTCCGTTGGTCAGGGTATCGAGGCCGGCGCGCACCGCAGACTCCCACTCGGCATCCGTGTAGAGATCCGCGACCGAACTGCGATTGCAGAGATCGTTGCCACCGAGCTCCACGAACACCGTCGCGGGCGCACTGGCACTGGCCACGATGTTGGCCGCCTGTGTGGCAAAATTATTACCGCCACCACGCATCTCGGAGCCGGAGGCGGAGGCTGCCTTGCCGCCACTGGCCGCCGCATCCAGGCGCTTGTAGCGATCCACGATGCTGTTCACGTCCGCATCCCAACCATCCAGGAAGGAATGCTCGTTCTGGTCGCCCAGGCCGTAGCAAAACAGGTCGAAGAAACTGACGTTGCCCAGGCAGTCGGCGTTGTAGCCGCGCATGATGCTGTCACCCGCGCCCTCGACCCGTACCGTGGCAGTCGGCAGTTGCGTGGCAAAGCCAGCCAGCGCCACCGCGGTCGGGCTGTTGGAAGCGTTTGAGGTGATGACCAGGCTGCCTTGAGCAGCACCGCCCGCAGTCGGCGCGAAGGTCACCTGGATTCGGCAGCGTGCCTTGGCGGCCAGCGTGGCCGGGCAATCGTTGGTGCTGCTGAAGGCCGCGCTCCCGGTAACGGCAATACTCGAGATGTTCAGGTTGATTCGGCTGGAATTGCTGAGCGTGACCGTCTGGCTGGAAGACTCTCCCGCCTGCAGCGAACCGAAATCCAGGCTGGTGGCACTGACCGAGGCCACGGGCAACTTTGTGCCCCCTACGCCATCGCCTCCGTCACCGCCCTTGCCACCCTTGGCCGCAAGCGCCCCCAGGGACACGGCGAGCGTGGCTGTGACCATCACCGTGGCGGCGGTCCTAACGGAAGTTTTTGAATCGGCTGCGGGCATGATGACAGTCCTCCTCTCCCGAGGGTAACCTCAAAATGCTGCGGTTCCCACCCCTGGACTGCGCTGGACTTGACTTAAATGCTGGCCAGCTTCGGAGATGAGAACGTCATCTCATGCATGCGCTGGCACGGCAGGCAGCGCTTGGCCGTTGGGTAGGCCGCCAGCCTCTCAGCCGCGATGGGGGCATTGCACTTGAGGCAGGTGCCATAGTTGCCCTGCTTCATCCGGAGCAGCGCCGCCTCGACGTCCCGCAATTCCTGCAGGTCACGAGTGGTCTCTGCGTCGTCGACGGAGAGGATCAGGTCGGCAAGGGCCTCATCACCGAGGTCACGGACCCGGTCTGAGCCAAGCGCCTCCGAGTCTGCATCGGTCTTGGCAAGATCTTCCTGGACCTCGCGCATCAGTTCATCGAAGCGATGACGAAGGGCGCGACGCAGGGTGGCGATTTGCTCGGGAAGCAGTTCGTAGCTCATATAAGGCCCCTCGAAGGCGGGCTGGAACTTGGGTTGCATCATGAACCCCATCCTAACCACGCCTCGAGGCAAGCCAAGTAGGGAATTACCCCTATCCCTTCCCGAATCGTGCGTTACTTCCCATCCCGGCCGGCCACCACGTCCGCGATGGAAGGCGCGGCGTGCATGGGCATCTCGCCCTTGCGCAGGCGGTCGACGTAACTGTGGTAGGCCTTCATCGCCTGGGCCCCGAAGATCAGCATGATGGGAATGTTCACGAAGAGCATGAGCCCGGTGCCCACCCCAGTGAGGTTGTCGAGCTCGGTATCGGTCTGGATCAGGCTGGTGGTGGCCACCACGATCGCCGCACAGTAGAAGACCTTGTAGGGCAGCACAGAACGCCTGCCCAGCATGTAGACCATGCCCTGCTCGCCGTAGTAGCTCCAGGAAATCATGGTGGAAATGGCGAACAGCCAGGCGGCCAACGTGACCAACCACTTACCGAGCCCCGGGGCAGCCTGGTCGAAGGCCTTGGCTGTCAGCGTGGCCCCCGCGTAGTCGTCGTAGACGCCGGGCTCGACGAGCGTAGGCTCCACGCCTCCGTCGACGCTTTCCCAGTCGATGTACAGCTGGCCGCTGCGCTCGACGATGCTGCCCTCCAAGCGGTGCCGCGCGTTGCCAGCAGCTTCATTCTCGTGGGCCTCGATCACCGTGTAGACCGGCTCGCCAGCCAGCCACTCACCACCCGATAGCGCGGGCGCAGGCGTGGAATCGAGGACCCAGCTGCCATTTGCCTGTTGGGTGAAGGCCGGTGCCTGGCTGAACATCGCATCCGGGCCGCGGTTCCACACGCCGGTCGACAGGATGACCAGCGCGGTGAAGGTACAGACCACCAGCGTGTCGATGAAGGGCTCGAGCCCCGCCACCACGCCCTCGCGGACCGGCTCGTTGGTCTTCGCAGCCGAATGGGCAATGGGCGAAGAGCCCTGCCCGGCCTCGTTGGAAAACAGCGCACGCTTCATGCCGAACAGGAATGCCGAGCCGAAGGTACCACCGATGAAGGCGCCAGCCGCCTCGGTGGGGGCAAACGCGCCCTTGATGATCATCCCGAGCACTGCCGGAATCTCGCCGATATGCACGGCGAGCACGAACAGGCCGCCCACGATATAGAGCAGCATCATCACCGGCACCAGGTGCCCCGCCACGCTGCCAATGCGCTTGATGCCGCCAATGATCACCAGCGCCACCAGGATGGCCAGTACGATCCCGGTGAAGATGCTCGGGATGCCGAAGTAGCTCTGGGTGAGCTTGCCGACGTTCCAGGCCTGGAACATATTGCCGCCGGTGATGGTCGCCACCAACAGGGTCACGCAGAACAGGCCACCTATCAGGGTGCCGACCCAGCCCAGGCCGGGGTTCAGTCGGGAAAGGCCGATCTTGACCACCCACATGGGGCCGCCTCGCGGCTCATCCGGATCGGAAGTGTCGCGGTAAAGCATGGAAAGCGTGACTTCCGTCATCTTGATGGCCATGCCGACGAAGCCGATGACCCACATCCAGAACACGGCGCCGGGGCCGCCGAGCGAGATGGCCAGGGCCACGCCGCCGATGTTACCCAAGCCGACCGTTGCGCTCAGCGCAGCGGACAGGGCCTGAAAATGGTTGATCGCACCCGGATCAGAAGGATCGTCATATTGCCCGCGGACGACTCGCCAGCCGTGGGTCAGGGCGATCGCCTGGCCGAAGCGGCTCCAGACCGTGAACAGCACACCGACCACGATCAGGCCGTAGAGCACGACGTTGTGCCACAGGACCGCGTTCATCGAGACCATCAAACTGTTGAAGGCGTCCACCGTGTAATCCCCCCCGGGTGTTGGCTTCTTAACCCGGAAGAATGGCTGCTGGGGCGGCGGGACGCAAGTCGGGGCATAATCCGGTGGTGTTGAACAGGATTATCATCCTTTGCCTCTTGGCCGGTCTGGCCGCCTGCGGCGGCCCCACCGGGCCCGAGGAGCAGGTCCGGGCAGTCATCGACGAGGCCGAGCAGGCAGCCGAAGCCCGCAGCATTGGGCGACTGGCCGAGCTGGTCTCCGACGATTACGACGATGGTCGTTTCCAGCGGGACGAGCTGCTAACCTGGGTGCGCGCCTGGCTGATCGCCCATCAATCGGTCAACCTGGTCGTGAGGGTCGATGAGCTGGAACTGATGGGCCTAGAACTGGCGCGCGTTCGCGCCACGGTGGGCCTGCTGGGTCGCGAAGCCGGCGAGTCCTTCGAGCTGGCCATGGACATCCGGGAGTTCGACGTCACTCTGGCCCTTGAGGGCAGTCAATGGAGGGTGATACGCGCGGACTGGGAACGCGGGGACCGTTTGCCGTGAGGGATGAGCTCGAGTCCCTGGAACTGCATCGTCTCGCCTTCGACGAGTTCGCCTTTGGGGCACTGCTGCTCATCCTGAACGTGGCCTTCCACGCCGTGGTTTTAAGCTGGGCCTTCAGGTTTTTCCGACTGGAACAGGCCGATCACCTGCTCGCGCGGCGACACCTCGCAGCCGAAGCCTGGCTGCTGGCACGCCTCGCGCTGATCGTGGTGCTGGCCCACATGATCGAGATCGCGATGTGGGGCCTGTTCTACCTGACCCAAGGCGTCATGCCGACGCTCTCGCTCTCGCTGTATTTCAGCGCAGTCACCTACGCCACGATCGGCTACGGGGACGTAGTGCCGCCATCAGAATGGCGACTGGTGGCCTCCATGGAAGGCCTGACCGGCATCCTGATGTGCGCCTGGTCGGGCGGATTCTTCTTCGCCGTGGCGGCCCGCCTGCAGGGCCGCCACTAGCGAACGGCATGACCTAGACCAGCACCTCTGCCCAGAAGGCCTGCATGTCCTCCCAGGACTGCCTGTCCGCCGCCTCGTTGTATTCCAGGGGCAAGCTGGACTTGCGGCCCTTCTCGGTGGCCTCCGGGTTGGTGAATCCATGCTTGGCACCCGGATAGGACCTGAAGCGCATGTCCACGCCCAAGGCCTTCATTTC
>JAURLT010000078.1 GCA_030831085.1 Gammaproteobacteria bacterium | reverse complement strand
TGCACGCCGGGCTCGCCTGCCACGGTCTCGCCGAGCGTGGGAGCGATCTTGAGCAGGAGTTCGTCGCCGGCCAGCACGCTCACCGCCTGGCTGGTGGTGGCCAGACCCTCCGCAATCGGGGTGGCCGTGATGACGATCTCACGCAGGACCTCCTGATCCTCGGCCAGGGCGAGACCGGGATGGGTCAGGGCGGCGGCCAGCGTGGCTGCCAAAGCAAGGTTCTGTTGCATGTTCCTCTCTCGACAAGCTGGTTTGGACGATTCCTGAGGAATCGTCTGCAGCGCCGCGTTCAGGCGGCGGCTGAGAGGGAGGCGGGTGGGCCGCGCGCGCCGTGGGCGCCTGACAGGATTGAAAAAATGACCGAGACCGTCGGTTCGGCGGGCAGCAGCGTGGCGGTCGGGGTCCGCAGCCCGCTGCCAAGGGTAGCTGGAGGCGGTGCGCTGGCCTGGCCGTGGCCCACGCAGAAATCGCAGGCCAGGGCGCGGTCGCTGCGCCCATGCGGGTCGGCGTCGCCGGCGTGGTCGTGCAGCGCGACGGCCAGTTGGGACCACAGCAGCAGCACGCAGGCCGAGGCTGCGGCCAGTCTGCCGACCTGTCTGAACCCGACCATGAGACCTGATCTGAACATCGCTGGGGTATCGTGCCCCAGACTGTTTCCCCTGCCAAGCAGATCCGTGGACAATGACGGCATGCGACTCAAGCCGGAGCAACTCGAGCGGGAACTACGATCACCGGAAGGTTGCTGGCTGGTGTCCGGCGACGAGCCACTGCTGGTCGGGGAGGCTGCCGACGCGATCCGGGCTGCGGCCAGGCGAGAGGGCTATTCCGATCGCGAGGTGTTCTTCCTCGATGCCCGGGCCGATTGGGGCCCGGTCCTCGAATCAGGTCAATCCCTGTCACTGTTCGCGGACCGTCGCTTGCTTGAATTGCGTCTGGCCAGCGCGCGCCTGGGGGTGAGCGGTGGCCAGTCACTCGCGAGGCTGGTGGAGAGTCCGCCGCCGGACACGGTCCTGTTGATCCTGGCCCCCCGCCTCGAGCGCGCCGTACAGTCCAGCCCCTGGGTCAAGGCCGTCGAGCGCCAGGGGCGCTGGCTGGCCGTTTGGCCGATCGAGGCTGATGCGCTGCCTGGCTGGATCCGGGCCCGGGCAGCCGCTGCCGGGCTGAAGCTGAGTGCGGGCGCCGTGCAGGCGCTGGCGCAGCGCGTGGAGGGCAACCTGCTCGCGGCCGGGCAGGAGCTGGAAAAGATCCTGTTGCTGCGTGGTCCGGGCGAATTGGATGCCGACGAGCTGATCGAATTGGTGGTCGGTCAGGCGAGGTACGACGCCTCTGCGCTTTGCGATGCAGCGCTCGCCGCGAATGCTGCCCAGGCCCTGCGCATCGTTCAGGGCCTGCGTCAGGAGGGGGCTGAGCTGCCGCTGATCCTCTGGGCGCTGGCGGGTGCGGTGCGTTCGGTGATCGCCCAGCGGCAGCGCCGCAGCGCTTCACCAGCCTTCGGCCCCGGGGCACAACGTCGCATGCAGCTGGTGCAGCAGGCCGAGCGGCGCCTGGCAGGTCGCTCATTGGTGCCCCTGTTGCGCCAGGCCGCCCGCGTGGACCGCTGCATCAAGGGCGCCGAGGCCGGTGACCCCTGGGACGAGCTGACCCGTCTGGTCACCTCTCTGGCCGGCATAGATTTTCCCTCAACCGGCCTTCCCGCGTGAACGCTCCCATCGGGATTTTTGGGGGCACTTTCGATCCCGTCCACTTCGGGCACCTGCGGGCTGCGTTCGAGCTGTGCGAACTGGTAGGGCTGGGGAAGGTCCTGTTTATCCCGGCCGCCGATCCTCCCCATCGCGGCCCGCCCCTGATTGATGCCAGGACCCGGCTGGAGCTGGTCAGGGCGGCGCTCGAAGACGAGGCGGACTTTGAGGTCGACGACCGCGAGCTGCGACGTCCGGGCCCTTCCTACACGGTGCTCACTCTGGAGGAGTTGCGGGCAGAGTGGGGACCGGGCCAATCCCTGGTACTGCTGCTCGGCATGGATGCCTTCCTGGGACTGCCCGGATGGCATCGATGGCGGGAACTGCTCGCGCTCGCCCACATAGCCGTCGCCCACCGTCCGGGCGCCCGGCCGGAGTTCCCCGGGGAGCTGGCTGGGCTGGTCGCGGCGCATGGCGCGCCGCTCGCGGACGACCTTCGGCAGACGCCGGCGGGTCGGATCCTGATCCATCCGGGCACCCAGCTCGACATTTCCTCCACCGACCTGCGCGCGGCCCTTCGCGGTGGGCGTGATCCGCGCTACTTGATGCCCGAGCCCGTGCGTAGGATGATCATCGCCACGGGCATCTACGCCCAGTCACGTGATGCAGGGGAATGACGCCCACCCGCAAGAAATCAGGCACCAGTAAAGCCAGGACCGCAAAGACCGCCCGAGCGGCCGCGCCGAAGCCACGCAGCAAACCCAAGGGGGTCGCCGACATCGCCCTCGAGGCCATTGAGGACATGAAGGGCGTCAACGTGAAGGTGGTCGACGTGCGTCGGGTCACCGACATCGCCGATACGATGATCATCGCCTCCGGTACCTCTGACCGGCACGTGCGCGCGATTGCGGGCCGGGTGGTGGAGAAGTGCAAGGCCGCGGGCCATCAGCCGCTGGGCGTGGAGGGCGAGCGTGAGGGCGAGTGGGTGCTGGTCGACCTGCAGGACGTGATCGTGCACCTCATGCTGCCCCGCATCCGCGAGTTCTACGGCCTGGAGAAGCTCTGGGACCTGCGTCCGCGCCCGCGCGAGGCCTCAGCGGTCTGAGCGCCGTATGCTGATCCGGCTGCTCGCCGCCGGCACTCGCCTACCTGCTTGGGTGGATCAGGCCTACCAGGAGTACGCGCGGCGTCTCGCCGCCGAGGTCAAGCTGGAACTGGTTGAAATCCCGACCGGGCGCGGCAGCCGCGGCGGCGATCGACTGCGGGCGCGCGCCGAGGAAGGACGCCGAATGCTTGAGCGCGTCGAGGGCGGTGACCACGTCGTGGCCCTGGAGGTGGGGGGCAGGGTCCTGTCATCCGAGGGCCTGGCCGACTGGCTGGGACTCCGGCTACGCGAGGGCCGCCGGGTCGTCATGCTGGTCGGAGGCGCTGACGGGCTCGACCCTGCCTGTCTCGACCGGGCCGATTTTCGCTGGTCGCTGTCGCCGCTGACCTTCCCCCACGGCCTGGTGCGAGTGATCCTTGCTGAGCAGGTTTACCGTGCCTGGAGCCAGCTGCGCGGCCATCCCTATCACCGGGGCTGACCCCCCCGAATCCGGGCACCCTGCACTTCGCCCGGGTCCGCTGACCGGCTATGCTTGTCCGCTGCTGCCCCGCAGGGTCCGGGGTGCCTGAAGGTCTTGTTCATTCAATGAGTTCCGCTCGACTCCTGCTAGCCTCCAAGTCACCCCGCCGCCGGGCACTGCTGGCGCAGATCGGGGTGCCTCACGAGGTGCTGGACATCGAGGTCGACGAGACGCCGTGTCCTTCTGAAGCCCCGCCCGATTGCGCGTTGCGACTCGCCTCCGCGAAGGCCATCGCCGGAGCGGCGCAGGCCCGCTGCCAGCCGGCGGACGTCGTCCTGGCGGCGGACACCCTGGTGGTGCTTGATGGCAGGCTGCTGGGCAAGCCGCGGGATCGCGAGCATGGGCTCGCCATGCTGGCGGACCTGTCCGGGCGCAGCCACCAGGTCCTGACCGCCGTGGCGGTGATGGCTGCGGGGCGCGTGGAGTCGCGCCTGAGTCGTTCTACGGTGACCTTCAGGGATACCACGCCGGCGGAGCGGGAGCGCTACTGGGCCAGTGGTGAGCCTCTCGACAAGGCCGGCGGCTATGCCATCCAGGGGCTCGGCGCGGTGCTGGTCCGGCAACTGGAAGGCAGCTACTCGGGCGTAATGGGCTTGCCTCTGTTCGAGACCGCTGAACTGTTGGGGCCGGCCGGAATCGATATCTGGCAGGAGGACGGCTCTTGAGCACGGAACTGCTGGTCAACGTCACCCCCCGCGAGACCCGGGCAGCGCTGGTGGAAAACGGCGTGCTGCAGGAAGTGTTCCTGGAGCGGGCCAACCGGCGTGGCTTGATCAGTAACCTCTACAAGGGCAAGGCCGTCCGGGTGCTGCCCGGCATGCAGGCCGCTTTCATCGACATCGGCCTCGAGCGCACGGCCTTCCTGCACGCCAACGACATCGCCGGTCCGACCCTGCTGGAGGATGGCATCGAGGCCCCCAGGGCCGATAGCGTCCGGCAACTGATCAGCGAGGGAGACGAGATCCTGGTGCAGGTCCTGAAAGACCCCATCGGCAGCAAGGGAGCGCGACTGACTACTTACGTCACGCTGCCCTCGCGCTTCCTGGTGTACATGCCCAAGGGGCGCGGCATTGGGGTGTCCTCGCGTATCGAGGCCGAACCCGAGCGCCTGCGCTTGCGCGAGGCGATCGAGTCGTTTGCGCCGGCCGACCAGGCCGGCGGCTGGATCGTGCGAACCGCGGCCGAGGACTGTGGCCTCGAGGCGCTGAGGGCCGACATGTTGTTCCTCATGCGATCGTGGGAACTGATCCGGGAGCGGGCCCGGCAGGCCGTACCGGGACAGTTGGTCCACGAGGACCTGCCCCTGCACCTGCGCGTATTGCGCGACCAGTTGGGCAACCACATCGACCGGGTGCTGGTCGATGCTCCCGACGCTCATCGCCGCATGGTCGAGTTCGTGATGACCTTCATGCCCGACAGCGTCGGGCGGCTCGAGCAGAGCCGCTCAGATCGACCGCTGTTCGACCTCTACGGGGTCGAAGATGAGATCGACCGCGCCTTGCAGCGCAAGGTGCCCTTGAAGTCCGGGGGTCACCTGGTTGTCGACCAGACCGAGGCAATGACCACCATCGACGTGAATACCGGTGCCTTCGTGGGTCATCGCAACCTCGAGGACACCGTGTTCCGGACCAACCTGGAGGCCGCGGTCGCCATTGCCCGTCAACTGCGGCTGCGCAATCTCGGTGGCATCATCATCCTCGACTTCATCGACATGCAGGACGAGGAGCACCGCCGGCAGGTGTTGCAGGCGCTGGTGCGTGCCCTCGCCGATGATCACGCCAAGACCCACGTGCAAGGTTTCTCGGCCCTCGGTCTGGTCGAGATGACCCGCAAGCGCACCCGAGAGAGCCTGGAGCACCTGACCTGCCGGGCCTGCCCGACGTGCGATGGCCACGGCTTCGTCAAGACGGCCGAGACTGTGGCCTATGAGATCTTCCGGGAGGTGTTGCGCCAGGCCCGCCAGTTCGACTTCCAGGAGTTGGTGATACTGGCCAATCGGGAGGTCATCGAGTTGTTGCTGGACGAGGAATCCGCGGCCCTTGCCGACCTCGAACTGGCTATTGGTCGACCGATCCGCCTGCAGGCCGAGGCCCAGTATGCGGAGGACCAGTACGACCTGGTGCTCGCCTGAGTGAACGGCAAGGCCGCCCGGTGGTTCGCGGGGCTGACCAGTTTCTGGCGCTGGCTGGTGCTGCTCGCCAGCGTGGCTGCCGTGGGCGGGATTCTGCTGATCGGGCTGATGCGCCTGGGCTTCGAACTGGTCGAGGCCAATCGTGAGGAAATCGGCGAGCTGCTGACCCGGGCGACCGGGCTCAGCCTTTCCTATACCGATCTTCAGTTGCGCGTTGGACGCCATGGCCCGGAGGTCTTTCTGCCGGGACTGGCCCTGGTCTCCCCCGAGGGCGTCACCCTTGTGACCGCGGAGTCCGGTCGTGCCAGCCTGGCCCTGCTGCGCTCGGCCTGGTTCGGCCGCTGGGAGATCGGGCGGGTCATCCTGCAGGCGCCCACCATCAAGCTGCTCATTCATGAAGATCACCGAGTGGAACTGGTCGGCCAGGAGGGCTTTACGGGCAGGATAGAGGCCGGCCCCGATGGCTCCGGGCTCGACCGCTTGCCCCGCGGAATCATTGAGGTGCGCGGTGCCACGGTGGGGGTCAGGGACCTCTCCGCCGGAGGTGCCGTGTGGGAGCTGACCGACGTCGACCTCGAGTTGCAGAGGCAGGGTGACCGCATCGAGTTGTCCGGCAGCGTGAAGCTGCCGGAACGCTTCGGCCGCAGCCTCGGTCTGGAGGCTACCCTGGAAGGTGACCTGGCCAGTCCCGGGGCCACCGAGTGGCAGGTGGGGATTTCGGCACAGCGCGTGGAGCTGGCCGGAGTCCGGCAGCTGCTGCCGACTGGTCAGGATTACTTTCCCACCCGTGGCCTCGGCTCGCTGCGCGTCGAGGCCAGTGGGATTGGTACGGAGTTGCTGGGAGGCGTGCTCGAGCTTGACGTCGAGGAGGTGGCCTGGGCGTCGGGCGGGCCTTATGAGTCGCTGGCCTATACGCGGGTGGGCGGACGAGCCAAGTTGAGCCGGCAACCCGGTCTTTGGCAGCTGCAGGTCTCCGGTCTTGAACTGTCGCGCGAGGGCGCGCGCTGGCGCCCCACCGACCTGAGCCTGGAGTGGCGTTTTGATGCAACCGGTTGGCAGTCCATCGGTCTGCGTGCCGGTTCACTGCGGCTCGAAAACCTCCGGCCACTGGCCGTGCTGCTGCCCGGAGAGTCTGGCAAGCAGCTGCTTGCCTCGGGACTGGAGGGCATGCTGCGGGACGTCGACTTGAGCATCCTGCGTGCAGATGACTGGCCCGAGGTGCAGGGGCGCCTGCGGTTCGCTCGTCTCGGCTTCGCGCCGATGGGGCGTGCACCGGGAGTCCACGGCCTCGAGGGCAGCGTGCTCGCCAGGGGGCCGGAGGGCGTGAACATCGACTTGGCGTCAGGTGCAGTGGCACTGGATTGGCCCGCGATGTGGGCGGCGCCCGTCACCCTGACTCGCGCCAGCGGGCGCCTGAGCGCAAGGCCGGTCCCTCTGGGTGTCCAGCTGGCGCTGGATGACGCCGTGCTTGGTCACCAGCAGGGTTCTGCCACCCTGCGCCTGCGCGCGCTCCTCAGGCCGTCTGACACCCCGCTGGTGGATCTCGCGGCACAACTCAGCGTCGCTGATCTGGATCTGATCAGGGGTTTCCTGCCGGTGTATCGCCTAAAGCCCAGGTCCCTCGCCTGGTTGCAGCAGGCCTTTCCGTCGGGTAGGGCGGAGGCCAGGCTGCAGTTGACCGGTCCGCTCCGTGGATTTCCCTACCGGGAAGGTCAGGGTCTGTTCGAGGCAGAGGCCAGTGTAGAGGGCGCCCGCTTTGTCTTCGCGCCGGGCTGGCAGCCGCTGGAGGAGCTTTCTGCGCAGGTTCGCTTCAGTGGTCCGTCGTTATCGGTCTCTGCGGCTCAGGGCCGGATCGGCTCGACCGAGGTCCGTGATGGGGAATCCTGGATCAGCGACTTGCGCAGTGGAGTGATCACGGTGCGTGCGGCGGCGGCCGGCGATGCGGGCGCGGTGCAGGGCTTGCTGCGGGACAGCCCGCTCGCGGCAAAATTACCTGCGCCGGTCAAGGAGGCCAGCGTCGAAGGGCGCCTCGCCGGTGAGCTGGTGTTGTTCATTCCCTTGCGTGAGCCCGAGCGTCGGGTGTCCACGGTGCGAGCCTTCGCCAGCGGCGTCCGGGTGGGTTGGCCCGGCTTTCCCGAACGGATCGAGGGCGCCACCGGTGAGGTCTGGGTGCGGAACACCGAGGTCTATGCCCCGCGCCTGTCCGGACGCGCGCTGGGTGGGCCATTGAACCTTTCGGTCGATACGCTCGAGCGTGACGGCAACATGCTGACCGAGGTCGTCATGGAAGGACAAATGCTGGCCGAGCGTCTACAGCCCCTGCTGCCCATGCCCGAGGGCCGGACCTTGTCCGGTGGCAGCGCGTGGCGGGCACTGCTGAGGCTCGGGCGGGCGGCTCGACCCGATGCATTTGGCGGCTATCGGCTCGAGGTGGCCAGCGATCTGCAAGGACTGGGCAGTACCCTGCCAGCCCCGCTGGAGAAGTCTCGTGCAGCGCGCTGGCCCCTGCAGGTGACGTTGACCTCCGAGGTCCGTGATCGCCTCGGCCTGGATCTCGCGCTGCCGGGCCGGCTGGAGGCCAGGCTGGCCTGGGCCAGGACCGAGGCGCCGTGGCGGCTCGAGCGGGGCACGCTCCGCCTCGGCCCGGGGCGCGCCGGATCACTGCCCCTGTCCAGCGGTCTCCTGCTGCGCGGACGGGTCGATCGGCTGGATGTCGACGAACTGGCTGCGCTGCGTTGGCGCACGCCCGCCAAGCGGCGCTTCAACGAGGTCCTCCAGTCACTGGATCTCGACGTGGGTCGACTGCGCGTGTTGGGTCGCGAATTTGCAGACGTCAACCTGGCCATGAAGCCCACCTCCACCTCCTGGGCCATAGAGGTCGATGGGCCCGCGGTCTCGGGCGGTCTGCGCGTGCCCTATGACTTTCGGGGTGATGAACCGCTGACGGCAAAACTCGATCGTCTGCACCTGCCGGAGCGGACGGCAGCGGCGGGGCAGTCCGCGGACCCCGCCGCCTTGCCCGGCCTGCAGGTCGAGATCGACGAGTTGCACCTTTCCAGCACGAACCTCGGTCGCTTGCGCCTCGAGGCTGTCCGCAGCGGCGATGGCCTCGAGTTCGGCCGGCTGGAGTTGCGCCACCCTGCCTTCGAGGTCGGGGGGCGGGGCAGCTGGCGCGGCACCGCTACCGATAACCGCAGCGCCTTTGCTGGCAGCCTGGACAGCGCCGACCTGAGCGGACTGCTCCGGAACTTCTCCCTGGCGCCGGCCCTGGAGGCACGCCGCACCCGGGCCACGGTGGACCTCACATGGCCGGGCCCGCCGGATGTCGACCTGATGGCGCGGGTATCGGGCCTTGCCAGCATCCAGCTGGTCGATGGCCGGATGAAGGCGGTCGACCCTGGCGCCGGGCGCCTGCTCGGCCTCCTGAGCCTCTCGCACATCGGCCGACGACTGACGCTGGACTTTGGTGACGTGACCGGCGAGGGCATGTCCTTCGACAGCATCAAGGGCGATTTCCAATTGCGGGATGGCGTGGCGCATACCGACAACCTGGCGCTGCGCGGCTCGGTGGCCGACATCGGCATCGCCGGCGACACCAACCTGCGTGATCGCAGCTATGACCAGACGGCGGTGGTGACCGGCGATCTCGGTGCTTCGCTGGGCGTGGCCGGCACCCTGGCCGGTGGGCCCGCGGTCGGTGCCGCGCTGCTGTTGTTCTCGCAGATCTTCAAGGAGCCTTTGAAGGGCGTGGCGAGGGGCTACTATCGCATCACGGGCCCCTGGCAGGAGCCGGAGGTGCGCAAGGTGAATGCGGAGGAACTGGAAGCGGCGGCGCAGCGCTCCAGTGGCGGGAGCAGCGGCGAATGACAGTCCCCTCAATCGCCGCGATCCAGATGACCTCGGGGCACGAAGTGTCGGCTAACCTGGCAGAGGCCCGCCGGCTGGTCAGTGAGGCAGCGACCCGAGGTGCCCGGCTGGTGGTGCTGCCGGAGAACTTCGCCTTCATGGCGAGGTCCGATGCCGAGCGCCGCGCACTGGTGGAAGCGGAGGGCAAGGGCCCGATCCAGGACGCGCTGGCCTCCATGGCCCGTGACCTCAGCGTCTGGCTGGTTGGGGGGACCTTGCCGATGCAGCGGACCGATGACCCCAGGCCTGCGAACGCCTGCCTGGTCTTCGATGCGGACGGCCGTCAGGTGGCTCGCTACGACAAGATCCACCTGTTTGACGTCGACCTTCCCGGGCGCGATGAGTCGTATCGGGAATCGGCCCACGCCTCCCCGGGCAGGGAACCCGTGGTGGTGGATACCCCCTGCGGTCGCCTGGGTCTCAGTGTCTGCTACGACCTGCGCTTCCCCGAGCTCTACCGTAGGCTGGTGGCGGCCGGAGCCCAGTTGCTGAGTGTGCCCGCGGCCTTCACCGTGCCGACCGGCCGTGCCCATTGGGAGGTGCTGCTGCGGGCGAGGGCGATAGAATCACAATGCTGGGTGGTGGCTGCTGCACAATGGGGTCGTCATTCGAACGGCCGGGAGACCTGGGGCGACAGCCTGCAGGTCGATCACTGGGGACGGGTGGTCGCGCGACTGCAGGCGGGTGCCGGCGTCGTGGTGGCTGAGCCTGACCTCGAGGCTCAGGGCCTGGATCGCGAGCGTTTTCCGGTGCTGCAGCACCGGGTACTGGGGTAAGCGTGACCGGAACGGAACAAGAACTTGACGCCTGGCCGATTGCGAGGCAGACGCTGCTGGCGCCTACCGGGCTGGACGAGGGCATCCTGGAGAGAACATTGGGCGAACTGCTGGGCGCCAGGGTTGACGCGGGTGACCTGTACTTCCAGTTCTCCCGCAGCGAAAGCTGGGCTTTGGAGGACGGCATCGTCAAGTCTGGCTCGCACGGCATCGAGACCGGTGTCGGAGTGCGGGCGCTGGCCGGTGAGCGTACGGGGTTCGCCTACTCGGACGAGCTGCTGCCCGAGGCGCTGCTCGAGGCCGCGCGGGCGGCGCGTGCCATTGCCGGGCACGGACCCAGTGGACCGCTGCAGGCCTGGCAGCGTGATCCCGCCAGGGCGCTTTACCCACCGATGGACCCGCTGGCCAGCCTGGATGACATGGACAAGGTGGCCTGGCTGGAACGGATCGACCGCGCGACGCGCGCCATGGATCCGCGCATCGAGCAGGTCATGGCCAGTCTTTCCTCGGTGCACGAGGTCATTCTGGTGGTCAACAGCGAGGGCAGGCTTGCAGCCGACGTCCGTCCGCTGGTGCGACTCAACGTGTCGGTCATCCTTGCCAGCGGGTCGCGCAGGGAGCAGGGCTATGCTGGCATGGGCGGCCGTCACGGACTCGATGAACTGCTGCGGGGAGAGAAGGTGTTCGACCTGGCTCGCGAGGCGGTGCGGCTGGCCACGGTCAACCTGGAGGCGGTGCCGGCTCCCGCCGGGACCATGACCGTCGTCCTCGGGCCCGGCTGGCCCGGGGTGCTGCTGCACGAGGCGGTGGGTCATGGGCTCGAGGGTGACTTCAACCGCAAGGGTACCTCGGCCTTCGCCGGGCGCGTCGGTCAGCGGGTGGCCTCGCCCCTGTGTACCGTGGTGGACGACGGCACCTTGCCGGGTCGGCGGGGTTCGCTCAACGTGGACGACGAGGGCACACCCACCCAGTGCACCACCCTGATCGAGGGTGGTGTCCTCAGGGGCTACCTGCAGGACCGGCTCAACGCGCGGCTGATGGGCGTGGCGCCGACCGGTAACGGGCGGCGGGAGTCGTTTGCCCACCTTACCTTGCCGCGGATGACCAATACCTACATGCTGCCCGGCCCTCACGACCCGGCCGAGATAATCGCCTCGGTGGACAAGGGCTTGTACGCGGTGAACTTTGGCGGCGGTCAGGTCGACATCACTTCCGGCAAGTTCGTTTTTTCTGCCAGCGAGGCCTACCTGATCGAGAAGGGCCAGATCACGGCTCCGGTGAAGGGTGCCACGCTGATTGGCAGCGGCCCGGAGGTGCTGACGCGCGTGTCCATGGTGGGTACTGACCTGAAGCTGGATGCTGGCGTGGGGTCCTGTGGCAAGGACGGCCAGACGGTGCCAGTCGGGGTCGGCCAGCCGACCCTGCGGGTCGATGGCCTGACTGTCGGTGGGACGAGCGTCGGCTAGGAACGCTGGTCGAGGTAGAGCAGCTCGTAATCGCCGAGCTTGATCAGGTCGCGGTCGTGGAGGCGATGACGCCGTACGCGCTGGGCGCCGATGTACACCCCGTTGGTGCTGTTGAGGTCCTCGATGATGCTGGCGTGATCCTCGTTGAGGATCTGGCAATGGTGCCGGCTGACGTATTTTTCCTCGATTTGCAGGTCGTTCTCCGAGGTACGCCCTACCAGCACCCGACCTGGTAGCAGGGGTAGTTCCTCCACAGTCCTGCCCTTGCGGCTGACCACCAGCCTGCCCAGCACCCTCACGGCCGGCGCCGGCGGCAGCGGGCCGGGCAAGGACGGCTCGGCATCCTCGCTGGCCAGTGGGGGGCGATCAGCTGCGACCGGCTTTTCCGGCTCGGTCTCTTCGGGGGACGCTGCCTGGTCCTTGCGTCGCCGATTCAGGCCGACTCGACCAGTCCAGGGATTGCGTGGCGCCGCCTCCGCAGGCCCGGCGCCATCGAATTCCACCGCGTGGGCCGGCGTCGCATCGACCCGCCGGGACCAGCCGAGTTCGGCGATGGCCGACTCCACTGCAGCGCCCGTGATCTGTGGCTGGTCCTGCCCGTAGGCCATCAGCATGGCGCTGTCGCAGAGGGTGTTGATCAAACGGGGAACACCTCCGCTGTATTGGTGGATCAGCGGGAAGGCGTCATCACTGAAGATTTCCCTGCCCTTGGCCCCGGCCACGTCGAGTCTGTGCAGGATGTAGGCGCGCACCTCGTCCTCGGGCAGTACCGTCAGGTGGAAGCGCAGACGCACCCTTTGTACCAGCTGGGTCAGTTCCGGCCGGTCGAGGCGCTCGTTCATTTCTGGCTGGCCGGCCAGGATGATGCGCAGCACCTTCTCCTTGGTGGTCTCCACTCCCGACAGCATGCGGATTTCTTCCAGCACGCGGCTCGAGAGGTTCTGCGCTTCGTCCACGATGAGCAGCACCTTGCGTCCAGCCGCGTACTGCTCCACCAGGAACTGGTTGAGGGTGGCCAGCAGTTCGCCCTTGCGCATCTTGAACGGCGAGAAGCCGAACTGGACCAGCACGGCCTGCAGGAACTCGGTGGGGGTGATCTGGGTCTGGTTGACCTGGGCCACCACCACGTCCTGGTCGAGCTGCTGCAGGACCGTCTCGATCAGGGTCGTCTTGCCGGAGCCGACATCGCCGGTGATCACCACGAAGCCGTCGGTGAACCAGACGGTCGACTCCATGTAGGCCTTGGCCCGCGCATGCTGCTTCGAAAGGTAAACGAAGGCCGGATCCGGGCTGAGTCGGAAAGGGAGTTCGTGGAGGCCGAAATGCTCGAGGTACATGGCTGCCGTGCCGCAAGATCAATTGCTCAAGCTAGCATACCGGACCCGGTCGGGCCTCAGGATTCGACGTAATCCGCCAGCTTGCGGGCGATCGACTCCCGCCTGACCGGGCTGTCGGCCACCCAGTTCAGGTGGCCCACCTTGCGGCCCTCGCGAGGCGCCTTGTGGTAATCGTGGTGGTGCAGGCCGGGCAGGGTCAGGGTCAGCTCGGGCCTGGGCATGCTGCCGATGCAGTTGACCATCAGGGCGTGCCCCACCGCACGCGTCTCGCCCAGGGGCCAGCCCAGGATCGCACGCAGGTGATTTTCGAACTGGCTGGTGTGCGCTCCTTCGATGGTCCAGTGCCCGGAGTTGTGGACCCGGGGTGCGAACTCGTTGGCCACCAGGCGCCCGTCGTGGACGAAGAACTCTACGCACAGCACGCCCACGTAGCGAAGTTCTTCGAGCAGTCGGCCGACCTGTCTTTCGGCTGCACGCTGCAGCGGAGGGGACTGCAACGGCGCACGTGATTCCCTGAGGATCCCGGCCCGGTGGCGGTTCTCCGTCAGCGGATAGAAGCGGGTTTCGCCACGGCGGCTGCGCGCCGCCACCAGGGACACCTCGCGCTCGAAGGGGACCAGACCCTCGTAAATGAGGCCTCGCCCGCCCAGGGAGGCGAGTGCCGGTACCAGTTCGGCGGTCCGCCTGATGACTACCTGGCCCTTGCCGTCGTAGCCGAGGCGCCGCGTCTTGAGGATGCCGGGGAGTCCGATCTGGTCGGCGGCGGCCAGTAATTGCGCGGCGGAGTCGATCGCCGCATGGGGCGCCACCCGCATGCCGACGCGGGCCAGCAGGCGCTTCTCCGTTAGCCGATCCTGGGCAGCGGCAAGCGCCCGGGCGGAGGGCAGGGCCCGTGCATGCCGGGCGACCACGCGCACGCTGGTCACCGGTACGTTCTCCCAATCGTAGGTCACCACGTCCACGCCGCGCGCGAAGCTGGCCAGCGCATCGGCGTCGTCGAAGCGACCGACCACCAGCGGTGCCAGCTGGCCCGCAGTCGCGTCAGCGCTGGTGTCGTAGAAGCGAAACCCCAGCCCCATGGGCAAGCCGGCCAGTGCCAGCATGCGGCCCAGCTGGCCCGCCCCCAGCACCCCGATCAGTGTGCTCATGGACGCGGGTCGGGGCTCTCGAGTACGTCTGCTGTTTGCCTGCTGCGGAAGGCCTCGAGTGCTTCGGCAATGGCTGGGTAACGCAGGCCGAGGATGGATGCGGCAAGCAGGGCCGCGTTGGCGGCTCCGGCAGGCCCGATGGCCACCGTCGCGACCGGGATACCAGCCGGCATCTGGACGATCGAAAGGAGTGAGTCGAGGCCGCTCAGCGCCGAGGAACGCACCGGTACCCCGATGATCGGCAGCGAGGTCTTGGCCGCCAGCATGCCCGGCAGGTGGGCCGCGCCCCCGGCGCCTGCGATGATCAGCTCGAGGCCGCGACCACGCGCCGAGGCAGCGTAGTCGAACAGCAGATCCGGGGTGCGATGCGCCGAAACGACGCGGGCTTCATGCTCAATGCCCAGGGCATCCAGTCGCTCCACGCAGACCTGCATGGTTTCCCAGTCGGACTTCGATCCCATCACCACGCCGACGAGTGCGCTCATGGCTCGATTTTACCATGCCCCCGCTCTGCGGCACCCCGCTGGTGCTTGCGGGCCTCGAGGCGGTGTTCGTCATCGAGTTCCTGCATCCGACGGTGGATCGCCTCGCCGTCGAGCTTGCGCAGTAGCTTGGCCACGTAGCCGACCTGCCTCGCCCGAGCGGAGCCCGCAGGCAGCCGTCGAGCCATGGCTAGCGCATCGGTAACGTTCTCCGGTAATTTCAGGAGCGCGTCCCAACGCGCACCGCCAGGTGCGGCAAGACGCTCGGCCAGCGAGCGGATTTCGAGCGCTCCGCGCTTGAGGCTGCCCTTGCTCGGCGGCTCGGTTTCTCCGGGCAGCAGACGACGTCGCATGTGCGGCATGCTAGCACGCGCGCTCGGCTAGAATCCGTGCATGGAGCAAGCCGTAGCAAGTCGGACCCAGGACCAGGATCTGCTGGAGCAGGCCGTAAGTCTCGCGTTGGAGGAGGCCCGGCGCAGTGGCGCGAGCGAGGCGGAGGCCGCAGCCAGTACTTCCCGTGGGCTCTCGGTCACGGTGCGCAAGGGCGAAGTGGAATCGCTCGAGTACCAGCGCGATCGAGGCGTCGGCGTCACCGTCTACGTGGAAGGCCGGCAGGGCTCGGCCAGTACTGCGGACCTCAGCCAGGGCGCGGTCTGCGAGACCGTCCGCAAGGCCCTGACCATCGCCCGCTTCACGGCGAGGGACGAGTATGCCGGCCTGGCCCCTGCCGAACGCATGGTGCGCGACGTTCCGGATCTCGGGCTCTGCCATCCCTGGGCACTGGACGCCGAGCAGGCCATCGAACTTGCGAGGCGCGTCGAGTCGGCGGCGCTGGGTTGTGACGATCGCATCACCAACTCAGACGGCGGTTCGGTGGGGACGCATGTCGGACGCCGGGTCTATGGCAACAGCCACGGCCTGCTGGTGGGTTACCCTTCGTCCTCCCACAGCCTGTCTTGCGTGGTCATGGCGGGGCAGGGCGACGAAATGCATCGGGATCATTGGTACAGCAGCGCCAGGGATCCTGCCCTGCTCGAAGAAGCGGAGAGCGTAGGCAGCCGGGCGGCCAGTCGCGTCCTCGCCAGGTTGGGTGCCTGCCAGTTGTCGACTCGCGAGGCTCCGGTGCTGTTTGCTGCTGAGCAAGCCCGCGGCCTGATCGGCCATCTGGTCGCTGCCGTGCGCGGTGGAGCCCAGTACCGCAAGAGCTCCTTCCTGTGCGGCGCCATGGGCCAGCAGGTGGTGCCCGAGTGGCTCGGACTTACCGAACGTCCGTTACTGAGGGGAGAGCCTGGTTCCGCGCCTTTCGACAATGATGGGGTAGCGACTGCGGACAGTGTGCTGGTCGAGGGCGGCAGGCTGGAGCGCTACGTCCTGAGCGCATACTCCGCCCGCAAGCTCGGCCTGGAAACGACCGCCAACGCGGGTGGGGTTCGCAACCTGGAACTGGAAGGAGAGGGACATGCCCTGGAAGACTTGCTGCGCCGGATGGGGCGAGGACTCCTGGTCACCGAGATGATGGGCCAGGGCGTGAACCTGGTGACCGGCGACTACTCGCGCGGGGTGGCCGGCTTCTGGGTGGAAGGGGGCGAGGTGGTGCACGCGGTCCAGGAAATGACCATCGCCGGCAACCTGCTCGACATGCTCCGGGGCATCCAGGCGATCGGTGCCGATACCGATCGCCGTGGGTCAATCCGCGCCCCGTCCATCCTGCTGGCGCCGATGACGATTGCCGGCAGCTAGGCTCACGCCTCGTCGGAGGATTCCACGAGGTCGCGCAGGCTGAGACCGGCCAGCTGGCCCTCCAGCGCTGCCTCCATGGCTGCCGCCAGCCGGTCGGCGACGGGATCGGTGCGTGCCTCGGCCACCACCGCCGTTTCGCTGCCCGCCTCCTCGCGGACCGAAGCGATCACCTCCTGGAGGAAGATGCGGTCAAGGGTGCGCCCTGGCAGCATCTGTCCCTGCTTGCCGGCCATCAGGAGTCCCCGTCGTTCCAGCGGCTCCATCACCTCGGTGAGGGCTGCTCCCGGGATTTCCAGATGATCGGCCAGGGCGCGTTCGCTCCAGCCGGGCTGGCCGTCGCGGAAGGCGCGGCCTACCAGCACCATAATCGACAAGGCCAGTCGCTCCCGCAGCCGCGTGGTCAGGCTCAGGGGCGCGCGACCCACGCGCAGGTAGCGCGGGTTCTGTACGTAGAAAGACAGCTGGGCGCCGACCAGCAGGGTGACCCAGCTGACGTAGATCCACACCAGGGTCACCAGGAACAGGGCAAAGCCGGCATAGATCGCCACCATCCGGGCAGAGGCGAACAGTAGTTCGGCAAACAGCAGCCCGGCTCCCGACCAGAGCAGGCCGCCGGCGGCGCCGCCCGCCACGGCGGCCAGCGGTCGGACCCGGGTATTGGGTACCCAGTAATAAAGCGCCGAGAACACCACGATCACCAGCAGGTAGGGTGCGAGGGCGCCGACTCCCGACAACAGCAGGTCGAAGGGAGCGTGTCCCCCGAGCCAGTGTGCGAGGCGGGTGTCCGCCGCCGCAGCGAACAAGGCCATCACCACCGCCAGGAAGACCGGGCCAAAGGTCAGCATAGCCAGGTACTCGCCAATGCGCCGCAGCAGGCTTCGGCTCTCGGTGACGTGCCAGGCAAAGTTGAAGCTGGCCTCGACCTTCTGGACCGCCGTGATGGCGGTGTAGACCAGCAGGGCAAGTCCGATTCCACCCAGCACGCCGCTATGGACGTTGTCGACGAAAGCGATGATCTGGCCGGAGGTGGCCTCGGCGCCGGGTCCTGCGGGAGCCAGCGCCTCCTCGATCAGCGGCTGCAGTTCGCGGTGCAAACCGAAGGCCTTGAGAACCGCGAAGGCAAGCGCCAGCAGCGGGACAATGGACAGTAAGGTGGTGTAGACGAGACCCATCGCACGCAGGTTCAGTTCGCCGCGCCACAGGTCGCGGAGCAGGGCGTAGGGAAAACGCAGGGCAGTCACCAGTCCGGCCAACGGCTGGCTGGCTGGCCCGGGCGGCGACTCGAACAGCCAGCGCTCCAGGCGGGCGAGGGGATGCAACTCGAGGTCCATGGGTCAAGTTTACGCCGGACGGAGAGGCGGCTAGAGTCCGAAGTTATGAGCGTCCGCCCCACCAGCGACGGTTATCCGTCGCGCATCGTCTGCCTGACCGAGGAAACCACTGAAACCCTGTATCTGCTGGGCCAGGACTGGCGGATCGTGGGAATTTCCGGTTTCACCGTGCGTCCGCCGCGGGCGCGGCGGGAAAAGCCCCGGGTGTCGGCCTTCACCAGCGCCAAGATCGACCGGATCCTGGAGCTTCGACCGGACCTCGTGCTCGGCTTTTCAGACCTCCAGGCCGACATTGCCGCCGAACTGGTCAGGCTCGGCATTGAGGTGCACGTGTTCAATCATCGCAGCGTGGCGGAAATCCTCCGCATGATCCGCACGCTCGGTGGCATGGTCGGCTGCCAGTCCGAGGCCGGCGTACTGGTCGAGCGGATGGAGGAGGGCATCGAGGCAGCGCGCCGAAACGCGGTCAGCCTGTCTCGGCGGCCGCGGGTCTACTTCGAGGAATGGGACGAACCGGCCATTTCCTGCATCCGCTGGGTCAGTGAGTTAATCGGCATTGCCGGCGGCGACGACTGTTTCCCGGAATTAGCCGGGCAGGCGCTCGGCCGTGACCGGATCATTGCGGACCCGAGTGAGGTGGTAAGGCGCGCCCCCGACCTGATCCTCGGTTCCTGGTGCGGCAAGAAATTCCGGCCGGAGCTGGTGGCGGCGCGGCCGGGCTGGGGACTAATCCCTGCCGTGCGAGACGGCGAGGTCCATGAGATCAAGTCCGCGATCATCCTGCAGCCTGGGCCGGCGGCCCTGACCGACGGCCTGCGCGCGCTGACCCGCCTGATCCATGGCTGGGAAGCGGGGCGGCTCAAGTCGTGAGACGGTCCAGGGCTTCCTGATAACGCCGGGCGGTGCCTTCGATGACTCCCCGGGGCAGGCGCGGCCCCGGCGCGCGCTTGTCCCAGTCCAGGGTCTCCAGATAATCGCGAACGTATTGCTTGTCGAAGGAGGGCGGGCTCGTGCCCTCCATCCAGCCGTCGGCCGGCCAGAAACGTGAGGAGTCCGGGGTGAGCGCCTCGTCCATCAGCACCAGCCTGCCGGCCGCGTCGAGCCCGAATTCGAACTTGGTGTCGGCGATGATGATGCCGCGCTGGAGTGCGTAAGCAGCCGCGAAGCGGTATAGCGCCAGCGAGAGATCCCGCACTGCCGCGGCCCGCTCCTTGCCAAGCAGTGCCTCTACCTGCTGGAAATCGATGTTCTCGTCATGGTCGCCGACCGCGGCCTTGGTAGCTGGAGTGAAAATCGGCTCGGGCAGCCTGCTGGCCAGGTGCAGCCCAACCGGCAGCTTGATGCCACACACTGCGCCGGTCCGCTGGTAATCCTTCCAGCCGGATCCGCTCAGGTATCCGCGCACCACCGCCTCGACCGGCAACGGCTGGAGTCGTCGAACCACCACCGCGCGTCCCTCGAGCAAGGCCAGCTCAGCAGGATCGCTGAGGTAACGGTCGAGCGGAATGTCCGTGAGGTGATTGGGGCATAGATGGCGGGTCCGCTCGAACCAGAAGTTTGAGATGCGGGTCAGGAGGCTGCCCTTGCCCGGCACCGGGTCCGGCAGGACCACGTCGAAGGCGGACAGCCGGTCGGTGGCTACGAACAGCAGATGCCCTGCATCCAGCTCGTACACGTCCCGTACCTTGCCCCGGTGCAGCAATTTCAAGCCCGCTAAACTGGTTTCAAACACGGGAGCCGTCGACATCGGCCTGCCTTGGTAAACTTCACCGGCGCTTCATTGTAGCCGTTGCTGCGGCGGGACGAGGCTCGAAGCATGCTTTGGACCGGAAAGGTGGTCGGTTCCCTGCTCGGTATGGCGACCGGACTCGGTGCCGTGGGTGCGGCGGTGGGTTTTGTGATCGGCCACGGCGTCGACGAGCGCCGCGCCGCAAGTCGCGCACGGCGCAAGCTGGCCGAGAGCGGGCCAGATCCGGTGGCCATCCAGCAGGTGTTTTTCCGCAGCACCTTCGAGGTGATGGGGCACGTCGCCCGGTCCCGGGGTCGGATCACTGAACAGAACATCGCGGCTGCCGAGGAGATCTTTCGGCAATTCGGCCTCGACCGGCAGGCCATGCACTACGCCATCGACTGCTTCCGGGTCGGCAAGCAGCCTGGCTACAACCTGAGGCGGGCGCTTGCCGAGCTGAGGCAGACCTGTGACGGGCGGCGCGACCTGCTCCGGGCCTTTGTGGAAGTGCAGCTGCGCGGTGCGCTCCTCGGCGACTCGCTGCGGGGCCGCACCCGGGCCCTGCTGCTGGCCATAGCCGACCAGCTCGGCGTCTCGCCCCTCGAGTTCGCCAGACTCGAGACCCTGCTTCGTTTGCAGGGCTATGGCCAACGTAGGGCCGGCGGAGAGCAGCGACCCGGCGGGCGCGAGGATGACCTGCGGGCTGCCTACGAGGCACTGGAGGTTTCACCCGCAGCCAGTGATGCCGAGGTCAAGCAGGCCTATCGTCGCCAGATGAGTCAGAACCACCCCGACAAGCTGGTGGCCCGCGGACTGCCGGAATCGATGCTGGAGGTCGCCAAGCAGCGGACCCAGGCCATCGCCCAGGCCTATGAGCGGGTGCGAGCGTCGCGGGGCATGCGCTGAGGCCCCGTCGTCGGGTAAAGTGAAGCGGCCGTTTCTGGAGCCTCGTCATGTTACCAGCCGTGATAGCACCCTCGATCCTGTCTGCGGACTTCGCCAGGCTGGGCGAGGAAGTCGATGCTGTGATCCGCAGCGGGGCTGACTGGGTCCACTTCGATGTCATGGATAATCATTACGTCCCCAACCTGACCGTTGGGCCGCTGGTGTGCGAGGCCCTGCGCCGACACGGCGTCACCGCCCCCATCGACGTCCACCTGATGGTCCGTCCGGTGGACCGGCTGGTGCCGGATTTTGCCCGGGCCGGGGCAACGGTGATTTCCTTCCATCCTGAAGCTACGGAGCACATCGCGCGGACCATTGACCTGATCCGGGACCATGGTTGCCAACCCGGGCTGGTGCTGAACCCGGCCACGCCGCTGGCCTGGTTGGACCATACCCTCGACTCGCTGGACCTCGTGCTCCTGATGTCGGTCAATCCGGGATTCGGGGGCCAGCGCTTCATCCCCTCCACGCTGGCCAAGCTGGCGGAGGTCAGGCGCAGGATCGATGCCAGTGGCCGGCAGGTCCGGCTGGAAATCGACGGGGGCGTGAAGCCCGATAACATCGCTGAGATCGCCGCAGCCGGGGCTGATACTTTTGTCGCGGGCAGTGCAATCTTCGGTTCGCAGGACTATGCCGCCACCATCGCCGAGATGCGTCGTCTCATCGGCGGAGCGCGGGAGGGATCTCTCGACTAGGCCTCGGCCTTGGCGGCTGCGGCCAGTTTGGCTCGCTGCTTGGGACGCGCGCCGAATACCACGATGGTCTTGCCGTGGGCGGTCAACAGGCCCTGTTCTTCCAGCGCCTTGAGTACCCTACCGGCCATCTCGCGCGAACAGCCCACCAGCCTGGAGAGTTCCTGCCGGCTGACCTTGATCTGCATGCCGTCCGGGTGGGTCATGGCGTCCGGTTCGCCGCACAGGTCCATGATGGCGTGCGCCACCCGGCCGGTGACATCGACGAAGGCCAGGTCGCCGACCTTGCGGTTGGTGCGATCGAGGCGACTCGCCAGTTGGGTCGCCAGCTCGAATACCAGGCCCGGGCTTTCGGCGGAAATCTGCCGGAACCGTGGATAGGTCATCTCGGCCAGCTCGCACTGGGTCCGGGTCCGCACCCAGGCGCTGCGCTGCTGGTTTTCGGTGAACAGGCCCATTTCCCCGAAGAACTGCCCCTTGTTGAGGTAGGCCAGCACCATTTCGTTGCCGTCCTCGTCCTCGATCATGACCTCGACCGAGCCGCGCACGATGTAGTACAGCACGTCGGGCAGGTCGCCAGCGTGGATGAGCACGGTCTTGGAGGGCACGGCCCGGATCCTGCAGTAGCTCAGGAAGCGGTTGATGGCTGGCAAGTCCGTCAGCGGCCTGATGTTTTCTTCCACGAGTCGCCCCTCGTCGATCTTCAATGATCCCCTGCCGCCTATTAAACCATGACGGCGGCACTTGGGGACATAACGCCGCCCGATGTGCGCTAAATGCGCTCTGCAACGCGGGTCATGACTCCGGCCACCGTCCGCATGGCGCGGCTCGCCAGCGCGGGCAGGGGGCGCCCCCCAAGGGCCCGGGCGTGCACTGCATGCTCGGCCTCGTCGACCCTCATCTGCTCGAGGATGGCCCGGCTACGCCGGTCGCCCGGCGGCAGCCGCTCCAGGTGGCCCTCGAGGTGGCTCTCGACCTGTCTTTCCGTCTCGGCCATGAAGCCGAGGCTCCACCTGTCGCCGGCGAGACCCGCAGCGGCGCCGATGGCGAGCGATCCGAGGTACCAGGCAGGATCCAGTCGCGATGGCCGCCCGCCGAGTTCCTCCAGGCGCTCGCGGCACCAAGCGAGGTGGTCACCTTCTTCCTCTGCGGCGCGGCGCATGGAGTCAGCCAGCGCCGGGGTGCGGGCCGTCAGGGCCTGACCGTGATACAGGCCCTGGGCGGCGATTTCCCCGGCGTGGTCGACCCGGATCAGCCCGACGACCCGGGCCTTGTCAGCCTCGGCCAACCCGTCCCCGCACGGTGGCCCGGCCGGGTTCGGCCGCCGGGCCCGGGGCCGGGCAAATAGCGTCCTCAGGCCACGATCGAGATGATCGAGCAGGCGATCCATGGGGTCCAGGACCCGGTCCGGAGAGGGGAGGCGCATACGCACATTATATATGCGTACCGGGGCGATACCCGCCCGACCCGTCACCGGACTTGGCAAACGGGGGGCAGGTTCATTAGAATTCCGCTTCTTTGCTTGACTGTCTCCGCAAGGGGCCCCTGATGAAGACCACTTTTACGACCCCGCAGACGGTGCGGCGGGACTGGTATGTAGTCGACGCTGCCGGCAAGACCCTCGGTCGCCTGGCGTCTGAACTCGCCTTCCGCCTGCGCGGCAAGCACAAGGCAGACTACACGCCCCACGTGGACTGCGGAGATCACATCATCGTGATCAATGCCGGCAAGGTGGCGGTGACGGGCAACAAGCTCCGCGACAAGAAGTATCACCACCACACTGGCTACATGGGCAACCTGAAGACCATCGGTCTCGACAAGTTGCTTCAGGAGCACCCGGAACGGGCGATCGAATTTGCGGTCAAGGGCATGCTGCCCAAGACCGTGCTCGGGCGCCAGATGTACCGGAAGCTGCATGTGTTTGCCGGTGGGGATCACCCGCATGCCGCACAGCAGCCCAAGCCGCTGGAACTGGCCTGACGGCCACACTGACAGGACACTGATTCATGGCCATCCAAGCTGATTACGGAACAGGTCGTCGCAAGACCGCCTCAGCCAAGGTTTTCCTCAAGCCCGGTTCGGGCAAGATCACGGTCAATGGCCGTGCGCTCGACGAGTTCTTCGGGCGCGAGACGGGCCGGATGATGGTCCGCCAGCCACTCGAACTCACCGGCACTGGCGACCGCTTTGACATCGCAGTCAGCGTCGAGGGCGGTGGGGTCACTGGACAGGCGGGTGCCATCCGTCACGGCATCACCCGGGCCCTGATCAGCTACGACGAAACCCTGCGCGCACCGCTGCGCGCCGCCGGCTTCGTGACCCGCGACGCCCGTGAGGTGGAGCGCAAGAAGGTGGGTCGGCGCAAGGCCCGCCGCGGTACCCAGTACAGCAAGCGCTGACCTGACACCCTTATTGGGGGATCGTCTAGCGGTAGGACTACGGACTCTGACTCCGTCAACCTAGGTTCGAATCCTAGTCCCCCAGCCAAGCAAGCCAAGGGCCGGTCGAGAGACCGGCCCTTCTTTTTTGACCGCGGTATTCAGGCTGCCTGCATCAGGCTTTCGATGGCGTCGGGGTCCTTGGGTACGTCGTCGGTCAGGACCTCGTTACCGTCCGTCGTCACCACCACGTCATCCTCGATGCGGATGCCGATACCCTGCCACTCCCGGCCAACGCCGCGGGTGCCGGGCGGGATGTAGATGCCGGGCTCGACGGTCAGCGCCATCCCCGGCTCGAGCAGTCGCCAGTCGTCCCCGATCTTGTAATCCCCCACGTCGTGCACGTCCATGCCCAGCCAGTGCCCAGTGCGGTGCATGAAGAACGGTCGATAGGCCTCATCCCTGATCAGCGTAGGAAGCTTACCCTTGAGCAGGCCGAGTCTCACCAGGCCCTGCGTGATGGCGCGTACCGCCGCCTCATGGGGCTCGTTCCAGTGGTTGCCGGGCCGCGTCTTGTCGATGGCAGCGTACTGCGCCTCCAGCACTACTTCGTAGAGGGCTCGCTGCGGAGCGGTGAACCTGCCGTTGACCGGAAAGGTGCGGGTAATGTCGGACGCATAGTAGTCATGCTCGCAGCCCGCATCGATCAGCAGCAGGTCACCATCCTCCATCTGTCGGTTGTTGGCCTGATAGTGCAGGGTGCAGGCGTTGGGACCGCTGCCCACGATGGGGTAGTAGGAGATATCTGCGTGATGGCGGTGGAACTCATGCAGCAACTCGGCCATCACCTCGTATTCCATGCGTCCCGGAGCCGCGAGCCGCATGGCCCGGCAGTGGGCCTGGGCGGCAATCCTGCCCGCCTTGCGCAGGGCATCGATTTCCGGCCGGCTCTTGAACAGGCGCTGCTCGTGCAGCAGGTGATCAAGCGCGACGAATTCCTGAGGAGTGTGCAAGCCGCGCTTGGCCTGAGCCCGCAAGCCGTTGACCCAGCCGAATACCCTCTGGTCGAAGTCCGGATGGACACCCATGGTGTAGAACACCCGGGGGCAACGCTCCAGCAGGCCCGGCAGGATGTCGTCGATGTCGCTGACCGGAAAGGCATCGTCGGCACCGAAGTCGCCGACGGCGCCCTCCGGCCCGGCCCGGGCACCATCCCAGGCCTCCCGAACAGGGTCGCGATCCCTGACGAACAGGATGTACTCGCCCTGCGGCCGGCCCGGAATCAGGACCGCTACGGCCTCAGGCTCGCCGAAGCCGGTCAGGTAGTGGAAATCGCTGTCTTGCCGATAGCGGTACTCCACGTCGCTGTTGCGATGCTTGATGCTGGCGGCAGGAATGATGGCGATGGCATCCCGGCCCATCATCCGCATCAGCTGCTTGCGCCGACGCGGGAACTCGCTCTTCCTCATGGGTGTCGGCTTACCCCTCGTCAGTGCCTGGTCTGCGACTCACCGGCCGCGCGGTCACGCCACGGTGCCAGTTCCTCAAAGGCCAACTGGACCGAGGCGCGCACGAACTCGGTCAATTCCAGGTAGCTGGCCTCCCCTTCCTCATCGCCTTCGTGGGTCTGCAGGCTGGCCCGGGAGATCTCGCTGAAGTCGCCCAGGATTTCCCCGAGATCGCCGGGCAGGTCGATGCCCGGGCCGGCACGACCCAGTCCGTACAGGAAACCGCCGCACCAGGCCGCGAGGGCCTCGACGCGGTCGGCCAACGGCTGCTCGTCATCCGGCAACAGCGGCTCGAACCCCATATCGCCGCCAGCCAATCCGGAGAGGCTGCCCTCCCGGAGGCTGTCCACCGTCTCGACCAGGGCCAGCGCCGACTCTTCGCTGGTTTCCTCGGGCAAGAGGTCGACCGCCAGCTCTGACGAGGAAAAAGCAGGGTCAGCGCACAGGCTCCCGCAGACGCAACCGTGGGCTTCCGAGGCTGAAACGGGCGACCCGACTGCCGACAGGCTGGCCTCGAGGTCCGCGTGACTGACGGGCTGCATGACGCATTATGCTCACCCGGCCGCCTGACACACAATCGAATCGGCTCGTTGCCCCCCGTACGCGCAAGTCTCATAATGACCGCATGGCAGAACCCGGCAACAAGTCCGCGTTCGATGCGGAACTCAAGAAGCTGGAGAAGCGGCTGGACGAACTGGTCGGTGCCGTGTCCCAGTTGAAGGAGGAGAACCGCGCCCTGCGGCATAGGCAGGACGCGCTGGCCGCCGAGCGCGCGGTCCTGTTGGCCAAGAACGAACAGGTTCGGGCACGAGTAGAGGCGATGATCGGTCGATTAAAGGCCATGGAGAGCGGCGCTTGAGCAACGATTCCAACCGGGTGTCGGTGAAGATCCTTGAGAAGGAGTATCACGTTGCCTGCCCTCCGGAGCAGCAGTCGGCGCTGGTCGATTCCGCGAGCCTCCTCAACAAGCGCATGAAGGAGATTCGCGACAGCGGCAAGGTGGTGGGGCTCGACCGCATCGCGGTCATGGCAGCCCTCAACATCGCCAATGAGTTGCTGGCCGCCAAGGGGCGGGGCGAGTTGGAAGCCGGGATGACTGACCGCATCCGCGGCCTGCGCGAGCGGGTAGAAGCCGCCCTGACTGCGGGCCGGCAACTGGAGCTCTAGCGCGTGTTTAACCCGGCGCCCAATCTCCACCGGGCGCGGGCAATGTTTGGCGCCGCCTGCGGTGTTCGATGCGGGTCTGGGAACCTCTCGACCCTAATGTGAAAAACCCAGGGGCGTGGCTCAACGGCAGCAGTGTGCAGATCCGCCTTCGAGCGGGGAGCCTTAGCCGCCGTGGCCTGTCCCACCTGTTGCTCCGTGTCGAGAGCAGCGGCCGGCAACGGCACAGGCGGGTGGCGCCTCCCCCATGTTGAGCTCCCGGCGCGGCGATTTGCGACGCGAATTGCGGGCCCGGCGTCGCGCCGTGGCGCCGGTTGCGGCCCGCGCAGCAGCACGCTCGGCCGCGGGCCTGCTGGCCGCCGTCGGTCTGCCGAGGGCGGGTTCCAGGATCGCGGTCTACCAGCCCATTGATGGCGAGCTCGATCCCGGACCGATTGCTGAGCGGGCAAGACAGCTGGGTTGCGAGGTGTTCGTTCCCGTCATCACCCGCCGTCAGGGCCGGCGCATGGATTTCCGGGCCGAGCGGGGTGCCCCGTCCCTCAATGGTCGCTGGCTCGACCTGGTGATCGTCCCCTGTGTTGCCTTCGACGGGGCGGGTAACCGCCTGGGTTTCGGCGCAGGGTTTTACGATCGGCACTTTTCCTTCCTGCCCCTGCGCTCCGCCTGGCGCAGACCCCTGCTGGTAGGCTTGGCCTTCGAATTCCAGAAGGTGCAACGCCTGGAACCGGCCCGATGGGATGTGCCACTGTGGGCCGTGGTCACCGAAAGGAATTTTTACCAGGCGAGCGCTGGTTGAGCGCCGGCCCGGTCGCGGAGGGATGAAGATGAATCGATGGCTGTTCAAGTCCGAGCCTGATGCCTTCAGTATCGACGATCTGGCTGCCGCTCCCGGCAGGCGTACCCAATGGGATGGAGTGCGCAATTACCAGGTGCGGAACATGATCCGCGACCAGATGCAGGCCGGCGATCTGGGTTTTTTCTATCACTCGAGTTGTCCGGAACCGGGCATCGCGGGCATCGTCAAGGTGGTAGGCAAGCCGAAGCCGGATGAGTCGGCATTCGATCCAGCAAGCAAGTATCACGACCCTGGAAGCAAGCCCGACGCGCCGCGCTGGTACATGATCGACGTGCAGTTGGTGCGGAAATTTCCCCGTCTCGTTTCGCTTGATGAGTTACGTGCCCTCGAATCGCGCAAGCTCTCCGGCATGCTCATCCTGCGTCGTGGCAACCGTCTGTCGATCACGCCGGTTGAGGAGAAGCACTGGAACGTCATCGAGTCGCTGGCCACAACGTCGTGAACACGCATCGTTGAAACAGCATCATCGTTGCGGAGCACGCGCTTGCATTATTGTCAACCATGTATATACTCCAACCCCGGATTAACCCGACATGGAGATCCAACATGGCGACCAAGAAGAAGGCTGCGAAGAAGGCTGCGAAGAAGGCGACCAAGAAGGTTGCCAAGAAGGCTGCGAAGAAGAAGTAGGCCTTTGGCAGCAGGCAGGGCGAGTGAAGGAGCAATCCGGATCTCGCCCCGCCGAAACACTTCAGACTGTGCCCGCGAAAGCGGGCACAGTCGTTTCCGGAGATTGAAATGAGCCAGAACGATCGCAAACGTACTGCAGCGTTGGCAGCCGTCGAGTTGCTGGAAAGCGGCATGAATCTTGGCGTCGGAACCGGCTCTACGGTCAATTATTTCATTAACTCCCTTGCCGGCTGGCGCGGGCGCCTTGGCAGTGTGGTGAGTTCTTCGGTGGATAGCACCCGGCGGCTTGCGGCAGTTGGCATCGAGGTCAGCGAACTCAACGATGCCGGTACGCTCGACCTTTACGTTGACGGCGCGGACGAGGCCAACGCGCACCTGCAGCTGATCAAGGGAGGCGGGGGTGCGCTGACCCGCGAGAAAATCATCGCCGAGGCCAGCAGGCGGTTCGTCTGCATCATCGACGACAGCAAGCTGGTCAAGGTCCTGGGCCGTTTCCCGCTCCCGGTGGAGGTGCTGCCCATGGCCCGCTCGCTGGTTGCGCGCAAGCTGGTGGCCGCTGGGGGCAGGCCAGTCTGGCGCGAGGGTTTCGTCACCGACAACGGCAACCAGATCCTCGACGTCCATCATCTGGAT
>JAURLT010000077.1 GCA_030831085.1 Gammaproteobacteria bacterium | reverse complement strand
TGGCCGATGGCGCCATCGAGGAAGACGATGAGTGGATCCTGGAGCTCGAACGCGAGGCCGGCATGGAGCCGGAGCAAGACCCGCAGTAGACGGCTTCAGCTGTCGCTGATGGGAAGCAGCGCCTCGGCGTTGCCAATCCTGGCCAGGGCAAGTGCCCGGGGCGGCATGCGGGAATAGCTAAAACGCAAGCCGCGGTGGCTGGCCAACCGGACCCACTCCAGCAACAGGGCAACCCCCGCGCTGTCTACCCGCTCCACTCCGGACAGGTCCACTGTCACCGCTCCGGATGCGGGAAAGGATTGCTCTCCCTCTGCGTGCAGGGCACCCACGGTGTGGAGGTCCATGGGCCCTGCAACCTCGAACCTGCCCTCGCCGGCGGCCCTCAAGCTAGCGGCCACGTCAGCCACCGAGACCGCCGGCCCTGGCCTCGGCCTCGAGGCGGGCGATGACGGCATCGAGCCCGCGCTGCCCGACCTCAGCGCCGATGTCGTTGCGGAAGTTCTTGACGTAGGAAATGCCCTCGATGGTGACGTCCCAGGCCTTCCACCCAGTGGCCGTAGCGCGCAGCGAGTAGTTCACCGGCACCATGGTGCCGTCCTTGAGTTGGATCTCGGTGCGCACCGTAGCCCGACCGCTGGCCAGGTCGCCCTGGAAGGGCAGCATCTTCATGCGATCCGAAGTGAACCCGGCGACCGCCGTCCCGTACTTGCCCAGCAGCGAGTGATAGAAGGCCTTGATGAAACGGTTACGCTGCGACGGCGAGGCGTCCCGCCAGTACTTGCCGAGCACCAGGCGGGCGGTGTACTCGGTATCAAAATGGGGCAGCAACTCGGTCTCGACCAGGTCGGTGAGCTTCCTGACGTCCTTGCGATAGCTCTCGCGGTCGGCCTCCAGGGCGGACAGCACGCGCGCCGAAGCCGTTTCCATGAGTTGCTGAGGCGCCGGGCCCGGCACCTGCGCAGGCGTCTCGGCTCCGGCCATGCCGGTGATCAGGGCCAGGGCGGCAATGATCGGTAGCGTCACTTTCATGCTGTTTACTCCATCTCCTCTGCGCCCGCCTCTTCGGCCCTCGAAAACAGGAACTTGCTGATCAGGTTCTCCAGCACGATCGCGGACTGGGTGAACTCGATTCGATCACCGTCCTGCAAAAAGGTTTCCGACCCACCCGGGCCTATGCCCACGTACTGCCCGCCGAGCAGCCCGGCCGTATAAATGGCCGCGTCGCTGTCGTCGGGTATCCGGTCATACCGTGCCTCGATCCGGAGCACCACTTCGGCCTGGTAGGTATCGAAGTCGTAGCCGATGCTCTCCACCCGACCCACGGTTACTCCTGACATCGAGACCGGCGCACCGGGCTTGAGCCCTCCCACCTGCTCAAAGGCAGCGCCGATGCGGTAGCTGCGCTCGCCGAAGCCTACTTCCCGACTGGTGATCTGGGTCACCAGGAAGAACAGCGCCGCAAAACCGAGCAGCACGAACAGCCCGGTACCGATCTCCATCGCCTTGTTTGAACGCATGCTCATCTCCTGTGCGGCCCGCCTATAGCAGGACCGCGGTCAACATGTAATCCAGCAGCAGCACCATCACCGAGGACAGGACCACGGTGCGGGTAGTCGCCCTGCCCACGCCTTCAGCGGTCGGTGCGGCGTGAAAGCCCTCGTAGACCGCAATCGCGCTGCATGACAAGCCGAACACCATGCTCTTGATCACGCCCTCCATCACATCCGCCTGCTCGACGGCACCGCGCATCTGCGACCAGAACTGCCCGGGATCGACGCCCATCATCTGCACACCGACCAGTTGCGCCCCGAAGATGCCGATCAGGCTGAAAATGGCCGCCAGCAGCGGCATGGAAATCACCCCGCCGAGGAAGCGGGGCACCACCACCCGGCGCACCGGGTCGACCGCCATCATCTCCATGGCAGCGAGCTGGTCAGTCGCGCGCATCAGCCCGATCTCGGAAGCCAGTGCCGTGCCGGCTCGCCCGGCGAACAGCAGGGCAGTGACCACGGGGCCGAGCTCCTTGACCAGGCCCAGCGCTGCAGCCGTGCCCAGCGACTCCTCGGAACCGAAGCGCTCCAGCAGGTCGAAGCCCTGCAGCCCCAGGACCATGCCGACGAATAGCCCGCTCAACATCACGATAACCAGCGACAGGGCGCCGGCGTTGTAGACCTGCTGGACGACCAGCCCGGGGCGCAGCAGCGCGCGAGGGGTCTCGGCGAGCAGCCTGCCCACGAACAGGGCGTAGCGGCCCACCTCCCGTATGGAGGCCAGTGGATGGGCGCTCACGGACCCTCCCCGAACAGCTCATCGCGCAGGGAGGCGGCAGGATAGTGGAAGGGTACGGGCCCGTCGGCTAGGCCCCGCATGAACTGCCTGACCGGGGGGTCCTCGCTGGCCAGCAGCTCGCGCGGTGCGCCGGAGGCGACTACTCGTCCCCCAGACAGCAACCAGGCCTGATCGGCCACCTTGGCGATTTCCTCGACATCGTGCGACACCACGATACTGGTGATCCCCAGCGTGTCGTTGAGTTCCCGGATCAGTCGCAGCACGACGCCCATGGAGATCGGATCCAGCCCCACAAAGGGTTCGTCATAGATCAACAGTTCCGGATCCATCACGATGGCCCGGGCGAGCGCCACCCGGCGAGCCATCCCGCCGGACAATTCCCAGGGCATCAGGCGGGCTGCCCCGCGCAACCCGACCGCCTCCAATCGGGTCAGCACCATCATCCGCACCAGGGCTTCCGGAAGGCGGGCATGCTCCCGGAGGGGAAAGGCCACGTTCTCGTACACGTCCAGGTCAGTGAGCAGGGCGCCCTGCTGAAACAGCATTCCCATCCGGCGACGCATCGCATAGACCTCGGCCCGCGACTGCCCGGCCAGTTCGCGCCCGAAAACGCGCACCGAGCCTGCGGCGGGGCTGGCCTGGCCAGAAATTAGCCGCAGCAGGGTGGTCTTGCCGGTGCCACTGGGGCCCATGACCGCCGTGACGCTGCCGCGCCGGACGTTCAGGTCGAGTCCGTCGAAAATGACCCGCTCGCCGGCTGCGTAGCGCACGCCGGTGACCTCGACGATCCGTTCATCGCGTGCCGTACTGTCCACGGTCGGGCTACCTCCAGGGGGCGGCGATTCTACCAAAGGCCCTTGGGCCTGCCGGGGAGTCCATCACGCTACCCATTATCCGTTAATAGGACTAAAATGGTACGGTATGTTGCGCATCAGCAAACTGACGGATTACGCGACGGTCCTGCTGGCGGCCCTGTCGGCCCAGCCACAGGCCCTGCACAGCGCGTCGGGGCTCGCCGACCGGACCGGCATCGGAGCCGCGACGGTCAGCAAACTGCTGAAGGAGCTGCACCGAGCGGGGCTGGTCAGCTCGACCCGGGGTGCGCGCGGAGGCTACCAGCTGTCACGCCCGCCTGCACTCATCAGCGCGGCGGAGATCATCGATGCGGTCGAGGGGCCGGTTGCGCTGACCGAGTGCGCCGTCCACGGCGGACATTGCGACCTCGAGCCCACCTGCGGCGTCGGCCTGAGCTGGCAACGGATCAGCCACGCCCTGCGCAGCTCGCTCGAGGGCCTGACCCTCGCAGACCTCATGGACCATGACGCCCGGGTGCGGGCCCCCAACCTGCGAGCCGCGCTGGATGCGGGCTGGCAGCCACTGATACGAGCCTAGATCTTTCCGGAGGAATCCCATGGCCAGCGAGAACCAGGACCTCGACGCCATCGTCGGCCGCAAGTACCAGCACGGTTTCGTTACCGACATCGAAAGCGAAACCCTGCCGCCGGGGCTCGACGAAGACGTGGTGAGGCGCATCTCGGCGATCAAGGGCGAACCCGCCTTCATGCTCGAATGGCGCCTGAAGGCGCTCCGGACCTGGAGCAGGATGCGCGAGCCCAGGTGGTCCCGGGTCAACTATACGCCCGTCGATTTCCAATCCATCTCGTACTACTCGGCGCCGCGCAGCAACAAGGACGGTCCCAAGAGCCTCGAGGAGGTCGATCCGAAGCTTCTCGAGACCTACGACAAGCTGGGGATCCCGCTGCACGAACGCGCCAGGCTGGCCGGCGTGGCCGTCGATGCCGTGTTCGACAGCGTCTCGGTGGCCACCACCTTCAAGGGCCGCCTGGCCGAGGCCGGGGTGATCTTCTGCCCGTTCTCGGAGGCCGTGCAGAATCATCCGGAACTGATCGAAAAGTACCTCGGCAGCGTGGTGCCCGTCCGCGACAATTTCTACGCGGCGCTGAACTCGGCGGTCTTCTCGGACGGCTCCTTCGTCTACGTACCGCCGGGGGTGCGCTGTCCGATGGAGCTGTCCACCTACTTCAGGATCAACGCCCTCAACACCGGACAGTTCGAGCGCACCCTCATCGTTGCCGACGAGGGCGCGCACGTCAGCTACCTGGAGGGGTGCACCGCGCCCATGCGCGACGAGAACCAGCTGCACGCCGCGGTGGTCGAGCTGGTCGCCCTGGCCGATGCCGAGATCAAGTATTCCACCGTGCAGAACTGGTACCCCGGCGACGAGAACGGCGTCGGAGGCATCTACAACTTTGTCACCAAGCGCGGTGAGTGCCGTGGCCGCAACTCGAAGATCTCCTGGACCCAGGTCGAGACGGGCTCGGCCATCACCTGGAAATACCCAAGCTGCGTGCTGCGCGGCGACAACTCGGTGGGCGAGTTCTACTCAGTGGCCCTGGCCAACCACCGCCAGCAGGCGGACACCGGCACCAAGATGATCCACATGGGGCGCAACACCCGCAGCACCATCGTGTCCAAGGGCATCTCGGCCGGACACGGACAGAACACCTATCGCGGGCTGGTCAAGGTGCTGCCCGGCGCGGACGGGGCACGCAACCACACCCAGTGCGATTCCCTGTTAATGGGCGGCGATTGCGGCGCGCACACCTTTCCCTACGTGGAAGTAGCGAATCCCACTGCGGTGGTAGAGCATGAAGCGACGACCTCCAAGATCTCGGAAGACCAGCTGTTTTACTGCCTGCAGCGCGGCATCTCCCAGGAGGATGCCGTAAACATGATCGTGAACGGCTTCTGCAAAAGCGTCTTTCGTGAACTGCCCATGGAGTTCGCCGTAGAGGCGCAGAACCTGCTGGCTGTGAGCCTCGAAGGCTCGGTCGGCTGATCCCAAAAGGTAAGAGACAGATGTCCAATCATGGAACAACGATCCTCCGGATCGAAAACCTGCGCGCCAGGATCCCGGGGCGCGAAATCCTCAAGGGCTTGAACCTGGAAGTCCGGGCGGGCGAGGTGCATGCCATCATGGGCCCCAACGGCTCGGGCAAGAGCACGCTGGCGAGCGTGCTCGCCGGGCGCCCCGGCTACGAGATCACCGGAGGCAGCGTCACTTACCTCGGGCGCGACTTGCTGGCCATGGCGCCGGAAGAACGGGCACGCGAGGGCGTGTTCCTGGCCTTCCAGTATCCGGTTGAGATCCCCGGCGTGAACAACGTCTACCTGCTCAAGGCGGCCTACAACGCGCGCCGCAAGCACCGCGGCGAACCGGAGGTCGACGCCTTCGAGTTCCTGGAACTGGTGCGCGGCAAGATGAAGCTGATGGGCATGGGCGAAAGCTTCCTGTCCCGAGGTGTCAACGAGGGCTTTTCCGGCGGCGAAAAGAAGCGTAATGAGGTCCTGCAGATGACAGTCCTCGAGCCCACGCTGGCGCTGCTGGACGAGACGGACTCGGGGCTCGACATCGATGCCCTGAAGGTGGTTTCCCAGGGCGTCAACTCATTGCGTGACCCGTCGCGAGCCATCGTCCTCGTTACCCACTACCAGCGCCTTCTGGATCATGTACAGCCCGACCAAGTGCACGTGCTGGCGGATGGCAGGATCCAGCGCTCCGGTGACAGGACCCTGGCGCTTGAACTTGAGCGGCGGGGCTACGACTGGGTGCAGGCGGCAACGGGGGCAGCGTGAACCCGGATCCACGGCAGCTCGCGCTGAGCACCTTGGCCGAACAACTCGAACGACTGTCCCCGAGCTTGCCGGGCGGCAGCGCGTGGTCGGCACGCCGTGAGCAGGCGCTCGAGCGCCTGCTGGCCGACGGACTGCCCGACAAGCGCGACGAGCACTGGCGTTATGTCGACTGGGCGGAACTGGACCGGCGCGAGCTGGCCATGCCTGCCGGGAGCGCCGGCGGACTCGTCACCCCACCAGCCACACCCGGGCTCGAAATCCTGCCCCTGGACCAGGCGCTGGCGCGTGAGGGCGAGCGGCTTGCAGCGCTCCTGCCCCTGCCGGGTCCGGAATCGGATGCGGGGTTCGAGCTGCTGGCAGAGGCAAGCACGGGCGCCGGCTGGTGGGTGCGTGTGGCCGAGGGCGTCACGGTAACCGAGCCACTACAGCTACACCATGATCGAACTCCGGATACTGCAACCCATTTGCGGGTCATCGTCGAGCTGTGCGCCGGCGCGAGCCTGCCGTTGATCGAAACCTTCACGGGTGGTGAGGGTCAGGCCCTGTCGGTACAGGCTACCCAGCTCCTTATCGCCGACGGTGGTCAACTGCAACACACCCGCCTGTTCGAGTGCGCTGCAGCCGCGGCGCTCGTCGACCAGCTGGAGGCAAGGCTCGGCCGCGACGCCAGTTATCGGCAGGCACTTTTCATGCTGGGAGGCCGAGTGCTGCGCAGCAGCCAGCGACTGCGACTGCTCGGCAGCGGAGCGGAGGCGGAGCTCGACGGGCTGTTCGTCGTGGACGGCAGCCGGCAGGCAGACCTGTACACCGTCATCGACCATCAGGGGCCCCGGACCCGCTCCAGTGAGCGGGTGCATGGGGTCGCCTCCGGGCGAGGGCGAGGCGCCTTCAACGGCCGCATTCTGGTCGGTCCCGCCGCCGCGGGCACTGATTCCAGCCAGACCAGCCGCAACCTGCTGCTGTCGCCAACGGCGGAAATCAACGCCAGGCCGCAACTCGAAATCCTCACTGACGAGGTCAAGTGCAGCCACGGGGCCACCACCGGTTCGCTCGATCCAGACCAGTTGTTCTACCTGCTGTCCCGCGGCATCGACCAGGAGACCGCCCGGGGGATCCTGACCTACGCGTTCTGCGAGGACGTGGTCGGGGTGGTCGCCGATCCTGCCGTGCGGCGCCGCATCGAGGAAGTGGTGGCCGGGCAGTTGCCGGATCGCGATCTGATCCAGGAGCTGCTGTGATGCTGGACGTGGCAAAGATCCGTGCGGAATTCCCCATCCTCGCCCGGAAAATCCGCAACAGGCCGCTGGTCTACCTGGACAGCGCCGCGTCGGCCCAGCGGCCGCGCGCCGTGATCGAGGCCATCTCAGGCTACTACGAGCAGCATCACTCGAACGTCCACCGCGGGGTGCACACCCTGTCGCAGGAGGCCACCGAACTATTCGAAGGCGCCCGGGAAAAGGTGCGCCGCTTCTTGAACGCGGCCACTCACCGCGAAATCGTCTTTGTGCGCGGAACCACGGAAGCCATCAATCTGGTGGCGCAGTCCTGGGGCAGCAGCCAGCTCGGACCTGGCGACGAGGTATTGATCACCTGGCTGGAGCATCACGCCAACATCGTGCCCTGGCAGCAGGCCTGTGCCCGGACCGGCGCCACCCTGCGCGTCATACCCATTGATCGTCGGGGCGTCGTCGACCAGCAGGCCTTCCGCGAGATGCTCGGGCCCCGGACCCGGATGCTGGCGATCTCGCACGTCTCCAATGCGCTGGGTACGGTGCTGCCGGTGCGCGAGATGGTGGCGGCGGCCCGCGAGCTGGGCGTCACGACGCTGGTTGACGGCGCGCAGGGCGTCCCGCATGGCCCTGTCGACGTGCAGGACCTCGGTTGTGATTTCTACTGCTTTTCCGGCCACAAACTGTATGGACCCACCGGCATCGGCGTGCTGTATGCACGCGAGGCGGTGCTCGAGCACATGCCGCCGTGGCAGGGTGGTGGCGACATGATCCTCAATGTCTCCTTCGAGGGCACTACCTACAACGAACTGCCCTACCGCTTCGAGGCGGGCACCCCAAACATCGCCGGCGCCGTCGGGCTCGGTGCGGCAATCGACTGGTTCTGCGCCCTCGATCACCACGCCGTAGCCGCCCACGAGGCCATGCTGCTGGCCCACGCGACCGAGCGGCTGCAGCAGGTCCCCGGCCTCACCCTGGTCGGTACAGCGCCGGGCAAGGCCAGCGTGGTGTCGTTCACGATCGATGGCATCCATCCTCATGACCTGGGCACCATCCTCGACGGCGAAGGGGTGGCCATCCGCACCGGACACCATTGTGCGATGCCGGTGATGAAGTTCTTCGATTTGCCGGCGACGGCTCGTGCCTCATTCGCCGTCTACAACACCACGGCCGAGGTGGACGCGTTGATTGACGCCCTCGGTGTGGCCAGGGAGATGCTGGGATGATGGAACTCAGGGACCTTTACCGTGACGTCATCGTCGACCACAACCGCAATCCACGCAATGCGGGTCGGCTGGAACAGGCCGACCACGAGGCTCACGGCGACAACCCGCTGTGTGGCGATCAGCTGGACATCACCCTGCAGATGGAAGGCGACGTCATTCACGACATTCGCCACCAGGGCCGGGGTTGTGCAATTTCCACCGCCTCCGCCTCCTTGATGAGCGAGGCGGTGAAGGGTAAGTCCCGTCAGGAAGTGGAGAACCTGTTCGAGCAGGTGCATGCCATGCTGACGCAAGCGAACGGACCGGTACCTACCGAACTCGGCAAGCTGGCTGCCCTGGCGGGAGTGCGGGAATTCCCGGCACGGGTCAAGTGCGCGAGTCTATGCTGGCACACCCTCAATGCGGCCCTGGCCGGTCAGGGCCGGACGATCAGTACGGAGTAGGTCATGAGGCGTCACGAGAACGAACCAATCGTAGTGCAACGCGACGTCCAGGCCGTGATCATCCCGGCCGGCATCGAGGTCAAGCTCCGCACCGGCAGCGTGGGTTACATCACGCAGGCCCTGGGCGGCAGCTTCACGGTCTACGTGGAGGGTAACCTGTTCCGGATTGCCGGTTCGGATGCCGACGCCATCGGCAAGGAACCCCCAGTGCGGCCGGAGTTACCACCGGGAGCGAGCGACGAGGACGTCAGGGAACTGGCCTGGCAGCAGATGCGCACCTGCTACGACCCTGAGATCCCGGTCAACATCGTCGACCTTGGCCTTATCTACGAATGCGCGGTTACCCCGGAACAGGATGGTGAGCGGAGCGTCGACATCAAGATGACACTCACCGCGCCTGGCTGCGGCATGGGCGACTTCCTGGCCCAGGACGTGCGGGAAAAAATCGAGGCCATCCCTACCGTGCGGGAGGCCCGGGTCGAGTTGGTCTTTGAGCCTCCGTGGGAAGCTTCAATGATGTCGGAGGCCGCCCGACTGCAGACCGGCATGCTCTGAGCGGCATGCTGCGACTGACCCTCGTCCGTCACGCGCGTGCCCATCCGGCGAGGCCGGGACTCAATGATTTCGACCGTCCTCTCGACGAGGTCGGCCTGGACGAGGCCTCAGTGCTGGCCAGCCGCCTTGCGCGCCGGCAGTTGCCCGAACCAATGATCGTCGCGAGCAAGGCCGCGCGCTGCCTGGGCACCGCCCGTATCCTGGCCGAGGGACTGTCGCTGCCGCACTCTGCCGTGGTTGGCGCTACCGAGGCCTACCTGGCCAGCCCGGGCACCTTACTGGAACTCCTGCGCTGCACACCCGACGACTGCCCGCATCTCCTGCTGTGCGGACACAATCCGGGCCTCAGCCAGTTGGTGGCCTTGATGGCTGCAACACCGCATCGTCGGGAACTGCCCACAGCGGGAGCCGCCAGCCTGCTGGTCGATGGTGAACGCTGGTCAGAAATGAATCCTGAATCCGCCAGACTCGACTTTCTGGAGACGCCCCAGTCAGCAGACTGACTAGAGGCCGGCCAACAGGATGGCCGCGATTGCTGCCGGCACCAGCCACTTCAGGAGGACACTGCGCCAGACCGTGAAGCGAAGGCCGTTACCGAGGCCAAGTTCATCGGCAGCCAGTGTCGGACTCATGCGCCAGCCGACGAATAGCGCCAGCAGCAGGGCGCACAGGGGCATCAGCAGATTCGAGGTCGCGTAATCCAGGAGGTCGAAGAAGGTCTGGTCCTGGAAGCGGGCAAATGCACCCAGCGGGTGCCAGTTCTTCCACAGGTTGAACGACAATACCGTGGCGAGCCCGGCCACCCAGGCCAGGCCTCCAGCGATCCACGCAGCCTTGGGCCTCGACCAGCGACGTTGGTCGATCAGCCATCGCACCATGGGCTCGATCACCGCGATCGAGGAGGTCAGGGCGGCAACCACCAGCAGGCAGAAGAACACACCCCCGAAAAACTGCCCGCCCGGCATGTTGCCAAAGGCGATGGGCAAGGTCACAAACACCAGGCCGGGTCCGGCTGCGGGATCGAGTCCGTTGGCGAACACCAGGGGAAACAGCGCGATACCAGCCAGCAGGGCCACCAGGGTATCGGCCCCGGCAATCAGGAAGGCGGAGCGGACCAGGGAAACATCCTTGGGCAGGTAGGAGCCGTAGGTGATCATGATTCCCATCCCGACACCGATGGAAAAGAACGCCTGCCCTACCGCAGCGAGCACGACGGACCCGTCGATCCGGGAAAAATCGGGGGCGAACAGGAACTGCAGGGCAGGCGCTACCTCGCCCTCGACAAGACCATAGGCCACCAACAGCAACAGGGCCAGGAACAGCGCCGGCATCAGCAGGCTGATCGAGCGCTCGATGCCCGAGTGCAGTCCGCGCGCCACGATCGCCACGGCCGCAGCCGTATAGACACCAGCCCACGCCATCAGCTTCACGGGACTCGACAGCAAGGCATCAAAATGGGCCGCCGTGACCCCGGCGTCGGCCCCTGCGAAGCCACCCGACAGGGTCGGCCAAACGTGCGCCATGGCCCAGCCGGCGATCACGCTGTAATAGGTCATGATTATCCAGGCGACGGTCACCCCGAGACCGCCGACCCATCCCCAGGCCGATCGACAACCCGACTCCACCGCCAGCCTCGCGATCGCACCCGCAGGATGACTGCGGCCACGCCGACCGAGCAGCATCTCGGCGATCAGGATCGGCACCGCCACCAGCGCCACTGCCGCCAGATAGACCAGCACGAAAGCCGACCCGCCACTCGAGCCGGCCAGGTAAGGAAACTTCCAGATATTGCCGAGTCCCACCGCGGCTCCGATGGAGGCGAGGATGAACACGGCGCGTGACGACCAGGCAGAGTCCACGGATCAGTCGCCCAGCGAGAGCAGCGAGGCGTTGCCACCCGCGGCCGTGGTGTTAATGGTGACCGTGCGCTCGTTGGCGAAACGATGGAGATAATGGGGCCCGCCGGCCTTGGGCCCGGTTCCCGACAGCCCGCAGCCGCCGAAGGGCTGCACGCCGACCACCGCGCCAATCATGTTCCGGTTGACGTATACGTTGCCAGCCCTGACTGCGCCCGCAATCCTGCGGGCGAAACCGTCGACCCGCGAATGTACGCCGAGAGTCAGTCCGTAGCCGGTTCCATTGATCGACTCGATCACCGCATCGAGCGCCCTGGCCTCGAAGCGGATCACGTGCAGGACCGGACCGAAGACCTCGCCCTGCAGCACCTCGAGGCCGGCAATCTCTACTGCCAATGGCGCGAAGAAATGGCCATGTTTGCAGCCATCGCCCAGGCTGACACGATGGGACCAGCGCGCCAGACCCAGCACCCGCTCAGCGTGGGTTTCCAGCATGCGGCGCGCCTCGGCGTCGATCACCGGTCCGATGTCGGTGGCCAGCATCGCGGGATCGCCCACCTGAAGCAGGTCCATGGCACCCGCCAGGCGCCTGAGCGTAAGATCGGCGACGTCCTCCTGCAGGAACAGGACCCTTAGCGCCGAACAGCGCTGTCCGGCAGCATTGAACGCCGAGGCGATCACGTCGCCTACCACCTGTTCCACCAGTGCCGAGCTGTCCACGATCATGGCGTTCTGGCCGCCCGTTTCCGCGATCAGCGCCGCCAGCGGAGCATCGCGCGCGGCAAGCGCGCGATTGATCAGCCTGGCCGTCTCGGTGGAGCCGGTGAAGGCCACGCCATCGACGCGTGGGTCGGCCGTCAGACGGGCGCCGACCGCCGCGCCCTCACCGGGCAGGAAGTGCAGGACCTCGGCAGGGACACCGGCCTCGAGCATGAGACGTACCGCGAGCGCCGCCACCAGTGGCGTCTGCTCCGCCGGCTTGGCGATGACCGCATTGCCCGCGGCGAGGGCCGCCGCCACCTGACCGGTGAAAATGGCCAGCGGAAAATTCCACGGGCTGATGCAGACGAAAATGCCCCGGCCCTCCAGCTGCAGTCGATTGCTCTCACCGGTCGGGCCGGGCAGGGTCGCGGGCTGGCCAAACTCCCGGCGCGCCTGCTGCGCGTAGTAGCGCAGGAAATCGACGGCCTCGCGGAGCTCGGCCAGAGCGTCTGGCAGGGTCTTGCCCGCCTCGCGGATGCACAGGGCCAGCAATGCATCCCGGTTCGACTCGAACAGCCGTGCAGCGGCCAGCAGGATGTCCGCGCGCTCCGCAGCGGGGCGCCGGTTCCATGAGGGTTGCGCGCCCGAGGCTGCGGAAAGCGCGGCGTCCACCATGGCAGGGCTGGCTTCAATCACCTCGCCGACCTGCAGCCGGGTATCGGCTGGACTCACTACCGCCTTGGCCGCGCCCGCCTGCTCCCGACCTGCCACGATGGGCGCTGCCCTGAACGACGCGCCAGAGGCCAGGGCGAGTCCCTTGGCCAGTTCAGTCAACAGCAAGCCGTCGGCCAGGTTTAGGCCGGCCGAGTTCTGGCGTTCCTCGCCAAACATGGCGGAGGGCAGTGGAATGCGCGGGTGCGGGATGCTCGCCAGCCTGCCGGCTTCCTGTAGCGGATCCCGGACGACCTCCGCTGCGGGCACCTCGGCATCCACGATGCGGTTGACGAAGGAAGTATTCGCCCCATTCTCCAGCAGGCGCCTGACCAGATAGGGCAGCAGCTCCTCGTGCGAGCCGACCGGCGCATAGACCCGGCAAGGCACCGGCTGGCCGTCGCCATCCACCAGCCCGTCGTAGAGATCCTCGCCCATGCCGTGCAGGCGCTGGAATTCGAAACTGCGGCCGCCGGCTACGCGCATGATCCAGGCCACGGTGTGGGCATTGTGGGTGGCAAACTGCGGCCGCAGTACGCAGCCGTCGCGGAGCAACCTGCGGGCGCAGGCCAGGTAGGACAGATCGGTGTTCACCTTGCGGGTGAACACAGGGTAGCCCTCCAGTCCACGCTCCTGAGCGCGCTTGATCTCGGAATCCCAGTAAGCGCCCTTGACCAGCCTGATGCTCAGGCGACGCCCGGCGGCCTTCGACTGGGCGTCCAGCCAGTCGAGCACGGCCAGCGCACGCTTCTGGTAGGCCTGCACCGCCAGCCCCAGCCCCTCCCAATCCCTCAAGCCGGGCAAGCGCAACAGGCGCTCGACCAATTCCAGCGAAAGCGTCAGGCGGTCCGCCTCTTCGGCATCGACGGTCAGCGGCACGCCGAGCCGGGCCGCACGCAGGGCAAGATCCTCCAGTCGCGCGCCCAGGGAGTCCAGCACCTCATCCCGATGCGCGCGCTCATAGCGCGGAAACAATGCAGACAGCTTCACCGAAATGGAGGGACGGTCCTCGACCGCGGCCGCCGCGCGGGTCGCCACGGCACCTATGGCATCGATCGCTGCGGCGTAGGCGGCATGGTAACGCTCGGCATCCGCGCTGGTGAGCGCCGCCTCACCGAGCATGTCGAAGGTATGCCGGTAGCGGCGTTCCCGACCGGCTCGCTGCAGCGCCGACCCGATGTCGCGGCCCATCACGAATTGATGGCCCATGATCTTCATGGCCTGGCGGAAGGCCGCACGCACCACTGGCTCACCAAGCCGTCCAGCCAGGCGCTGGACGAAAGAAGCCGGCTCTCGCAGGTCGTCGAGCTCGGGCCGGATCAGCCGGCCGGTCAGCAGCAAACCCCAGGTAGAGGCGTTTACGAACAGCGACTCAGCCTCGCCCAGATGCTCCGCCCAGTCGCCCGAAGCGATCTTGTCCGCAATCAACCGATCGGCAGTCACATCGTCCGGAATCCTGAGCAACGCCTCCGCCAGACACATCAGCACCACGCCCTCCCTGGAAGCCAGGTCGTACTCCTGCAGGAAGGCCTCGATCCCGGCAGCGCCGGCACGCTCACGCCTGACGGTCTCGACCAGCGTCGTGGCTGCAGCGGCGATCGCCTCGGTGTCCGCCGGCGACAGGCGCACCGCATCCATCAGGGCCATGACCGTGCTGGCCTCATCGGCCAGGAAATGCGGATTCACGGCCCGCTCGACCTCCCCTGCCGGAACCAGGCCGCCGGGGTACAGGAAGGCGCTCATGTTCCAGTCTCCTCGCGCGCGCAGCGATAGTCAGCCAGGATGCGCGCATGGTCGAAAGCCAGCAACGGCAGCTGGTCGAGACCAGTGACCAGGACGCGGGCCGCATCATCGCCGGCACGGGGCTGGCCGCTGGCTTCCGCCCGGTAAATGATCGAGACGGTATGTCCACGCGGATCGCGCTGCGGGTCCGAGTACACGCCCAGCAGGCCGGTCAGACGCACCTCGAGACCGGTCTCCTCCCTGGCCTCGCGCACGGCTGCCGCCTCGACCGTCTCCCCGATGTCGACAAAGCCGCCTGGCAAGGCGTAACCCGGGGGCGGGTGGGCGCGCTCGATCAGCACGATGGGCAGACCCGGCCGGTCCACCATCTCGATGACGACGTCGACCGTCAGGGCCGGGGTGGCGGGGCGGGCCATGACCCTCAGCCCCCGGCAGCTTCGGCCTTGAGGCGGCTTGCCTCGGACGGGCCTAGATAGCGTTCGATGACCATCCTCGAAAGATAGATCATGGGAATCAGCAGGACGGCCATCAACAGCTTGTAACCGTAGTTCACCGTACCAACCGCCAGGAACAGGTCGATGGGCCACTGCTGCGGGCCCAGCACGAAGGCGATGTAGAGCACCACGAAGCTGTCCACCAGCTGCGAGACGGCGGTCGAGGCGGTCGCCCTGAGCCAGATGAAGCGCTCGCCGCTCAGCTTGCGGATGCGGTGGAACACGCTGACGTCGATCAGCTGCCCGATCAGGAAGGCCGTGATCGACCCCGCAATGGTCCACAGGCCCTGCCCGAAGGTCACGGCGAAGGCCGCCTGCATGTCCGGCACTCCGCGGTCCGCGGACACGGTCACCCACCAGGCAGCCGGGGCGAGGTGAATGGACAGGTAGGCGAACAGGAAAGCGTAGCTGATGAGCCCAACTGCCAACCACGAGATGAAGCGCACGCCGCGTACGCCGAAGTACTCGTTGATGATGTCGGTCATGATGAACACGATCGGCCAGAGCATCACGCCAGCGGTGAAGGACAGGGATCCCGACTGGCCGAACAGCCGCCAATCGAAGGGCGGCAGGCCGAGCGTGTCCTCCAGCGCGAAGATCTTCACGCCCACGAACTCGGCGATGAGCGCGTTGGTAACGAACAGGGCGGACAGGAGCAGGAACAGACGGGTCGGACGCTGACTGATCGAAAACATCGTTATTCCCCCTCAGGACGCGGCAGTATGCGCCGGCAGGGCCCGCTCACTCAATCGACTCCCCGCGCCGGATCTTCATCAGGTCGCGGCGCGTGTGCTTGTCGGGCCTGCCGTCGGTCTGGGGCGTGGCCAGCCGCGCCAGGCGACGCAACTCGGCGGCACGCTCACGGCGCTGGACGCTGGCTTCTGTCTCGCGATAGCAGGTCCGCGCGACGCCGGCCGATCCGCGGCGATTGGGCAGTTCGAGCACGTCGACGCTGAGGGCATCGGCACCGATGCTGATATCGAGACGATCGCCTACGGCCACGACCCTCGAGGCCTTAACGCGCTGGCCGTTGAGGTGAACCCGCCCGCCGGCGACGGCCTCAGTGGCCAGGGAGCGCGTGCGGAAGAAGCGGGCGTGCCAAAGCCACTTATCGAGCCGCAAGGCCGCATCGGGTTTATAATCCGCGTCTGCCATCAGGTAATGCTTCCATGGATCCGGCTTTTATCGACAGGCTTTCCGCGCAGGCCGAGTCGCTCGACCAAGCGGGATTGTACAAGCGCGAAAGGGGAATCGCCTCCGGCCAGGGCGCTGCGGTACGCCTTGCCGACGGCCGCGAGGTCCTGAACCTCTGCGCCAACAATTACCTCGGGCTAGCCAACCATCCCCTGCTGCGAGAGGCGGCCCATCGCGCCATTGATCGCTACGGCTACGGCGTAGCCTCGGTGCGCTTCATCTGCGGAACCCAGACCATCCATCGCGAGCTGGAACAGCGCCTGGCCGCCTTCCTGGGCACCGAAGACGCCCTCCTCTACTCCTCCTGCTTCGACGCCAATGGCGGGCTGTTCGAGACCGTCACCGACGAGCAGGACGTGATCATCTCCGATGCCCTCAACCACGCCAGCATCATCGATGGCATCCGCCTGTCCCGCGCACGGCGCCTGCGTTATGCCAACCGCGATCTGGCGAGCCTCGAGGACTGCCTGCGCCAGGCGAGGGATGCCCGCACCCGCCTGGTGGTAACCGACGGCGTCTTCTCCATGGACGGCACCATCGCCCCGCTGGCCGGGATCTGCGAACTGGCGGAGCGCTATCGCGCGGTGGTGGTGGTGGACGACTCCCACGCCACCGGCTTCCTGGGCGCAACCGGTCGCGGCAGCCACGAGCACTGCGGGGTCATGGGACAGGTTGACCTCCTCACCGGCACCCTGGGCAAGGCGCTTGGCGGAGCAAGTGGCGGCTACGTGGCAGGCCCACGGGCGGTGATCGACTGGCTGCGGCAGCGCTCCCGGCCCTACCTGTTCTCGAACTCCATCCCGCCGGTGGTCGCCGCGACCACCCTCAGGGTGCTCGACCTGCTGGACTCGATGCCCGAACTGCGTGAGCGGCTGTGGGCCAACACCCGCTGGTTCAGGCAGGAGATGGCAGCCCTGGGTTTCCAGCTGGTTGCGGGCGAGCATCCCATCGTGCCCATCATGTTGGGCGAGGCGACCCTTGCCGGGCGGCTGGCGGAGCGCATGCTGGAATTGGGCACCTACGTAGTGGGCTTTGCCTATCCAGTGGTGCCACAGGGCGCCGCCCGCATCCGCACCCAGATGAGCGCCGCGCATGAGCGGGCGCAACTGCAGACGGCCGTCGCGTCCTTCGCCCAGGCCGGTCGCGAACTCGGCCTCATTAAATGAGGTATCCATGAAGGCATTGGTCAAAGCGCAACGCGCGCCGGGCATCTGGATGGAGCAGGTCGAGCAGCCCAACGTTGGCCCCAACGACGTGCTGATCCGGATGCGCAAGACTGCCATTTGCGGCACCGACATCCATATCTACAACTGGGACTCGTGGGCACAGCGAACCATACCGGTACCAATGCAGGTGGGTCACGAGTACTGCGGTGAGATTGTGGAACTGGGAACGGAAGTTGCCGGATTCCAGGTCGGCGACCGGGTCTCGGGCGAGGGCCACATCACCTGCGGGCATTGCCGCAACTGCCGGGCCGGGCGCAGGCACCTATGCCGCAACACCATCGGCGTGGGAGTCAACCGACCGGGCTGTTTTGCCGATTACATGGTGCTGCCAGCCAGCAACGTCTTCAGGTTGCCGGATGCCATCAGCGATGAGGTCGCCGCCATCCTCGACCCCCTCGGTAACGCCACTCACGCCGCGCTTTCCTTCGATCTGGTGGGCGAGGACGTGCTGATCACCGGCGCCGGCCCGATCGGGATCATGGCCGTGGCAATCGCCCGGCACGTGGGCGCACGGCATGTGGTGATCACCGACGTCAACGATTATCGGCTGGCGCTGGCCCGGCGCATGGGCGCGACCAGGGCGCTGAACGTTGCCACCGACTCCATCGACACCGTCATGGCCGAGTTGGGCATGACCGAGGGCTTCGATGTGGGGCTGGAGATGTCAGGCCACCCGGGCGCGCTGCGCGACCTGCTTCGGGTGATGCACCATGGTGGGCGGGTGGCACTGCTCGGCATCCCGCCTGCCGAGGTCGCCATCGACTGGAACGAGGTCATCTTCAAGGGCCTGGTGATCAAGGGCATCTACGGCCGTGAGATGTTCGAGACCTGGTACAAAATGGCGGCAATGCTGCAGAGCGGGCTGGACATCACGCCCATCATCACCCACCGCTATCCGGTCAGCAGTTTCGAGGAGGCCTTCGAGGTGATGAACAGCGGCCGCTCAGGCAAGGTGATCCTCGACTGGGCCGCGTGAGTTGTCGCGCTCAGCGCACGCGGCAGGCGCACCAGTAGACGGGACGACCCTCGCGGCCCATCAGGAGCAGGTTTTCCACGTCGCGCAGCGCCGGCTCCATCACCGCAACCGCCGGCCGCGGCGGTTCCAGGCCGAGGTGTCGCATGGTCAGCGCAGTGCCAGCCTCCAGGCGCAGCGCGAGCGCCTCGCTCCAGCTGAGTTCCGGCTGCACCCAATCCACGCCGTAATCCTCGGGCAGTTGACCTAACTCGGCCGCGAGGGCGATCGCATCATCCAGGTTGCCCAACCGATCCACGAGACCGGCGGCCTGCGCGTCGCTACCGGACCAGACCTTGCCCTGAGCGATGCCATCCACCTCGGCGAAATCGCGGTTGCGTTCCTCGGCCACCATGCCGACGAACTTGCGGTAGGCGTGCTCGACGCTCGACTGCAGAACCTGCGCAAAGGCGGGGTTCATGTTGCGATCGAGCCGGCCAGCCCCGGCAAGTTCGGTGGTCCCGAATCCGTCCAGGGTGATCCCCAGCTTGCCGAGGGTGCGCTCGAGGGTCGGGAACAGCGCAAAGACACCGATGGAGCCGGTGATCGTAGTTGGGGCCGCCACGATCAGGTCAGCCGGCGCCGCGATGTAATAGCCACCCGAGGCCGCGACCGAGGACATGGAGGCAACCACCGGTTTGCCCGCCTGCTGCAGGCCGCGGATTTCCCTGCGGATCTGCTCGGAGGCGTACATGCTGCCGCCAGGACTGTCGATGCGCAGCACCACCGCCTGGATCGAGTCATCCTCCCTCAAGTCGCGCAAGAGCGTCGACAGCGTCTCGCCGCCCACGGCCCCAGGCGCCTGCTCGCCGTCCATGATATCGCCTGCCGCGACCACCACGCCGACGTTGGCGTCACCCTTGCGCTCCAGGGCGTGCTCGGACTTGAGCACCGACAGATAGGCGCGCCAGCCCACGGATTCAAAACCGTAGCCGTCCTCGGGCTCCCCGGCGACCTCGGCCACCAGACTCTCGAACTGTTCACGGGTCTTCAGGCCGTCCACCAGCGAGCGGGTCAGCGCGTACTGGGCCAGGTCGCCATCGACCTCACGCAGCCCGCCACGGCCCGCATCGTCGGCATAGGCCTGCAGCGCCGCGGGCTTCAGCTCGCGGGCTTCCGCCACGTCCTCTTTCCAGGCTTCCCATAACGCCGTCACCCAGGCGCGGGACTCGGCGCGGTTCTCCGGCGACATGTCACTACGTGTAAACGTGTCCGGTGCCGACTTGTGGGTACCCACCTTGAACACGTGGATATCGGCGCCCAGCTTGTCCGCGGCACCCTTGAGGTACTGACGGAAGTAGTCGAAGCCCTCAATCAGGACGACGCCATCCGGGTCCAGGTAGACCTCGTCGGCCAGGGCAGCCAGATAGTACTGGCGCTGGTCGTACCAGGCAGCCCAGGCATAGATGGGTTTGCCAGAGGCACGAAAGGCTTGCAGCGACTGGCCGAGTTCCTGCAGCTGCGGCAGGCCCGCGCCTTGCAGGTTTTCCAGGTCGAGGACCAGCGAACTGATCCTCCCGTCGTCGGCCGCTGCCTCGATGACCTCGCGCAGGTCGCGGAGTCGGGTTTCCGCCCGCCCCTCGCCGAGGACTTCCTCGAAAGCCCGGTCAACGGGGTCGCCCGTCAACTCCTCGACCAGCGCACCGCTGGGTGCGACCACCAGCGCCGCGCCATCCGGCACGAACGGCAAGGGGGTCTGGCTGACCGCCAGCAGAATGGCAAACAGCACCAGCAGGACAATGAGGTGCAGGACCTTGCGCACGCCGTCGAGCGCCCGCCAGATTCCCTTCAGCAGCTTGCCGACGAATCGCATCAGCGCCGCCTCAGCAAGCCCGACCCGCAGTCATCAGTCAATCTTTTCCTCGATCCGCGCGGACTTGCCCGAGCGGTCCCTGAGGTAATAGAGCTTGGCGCGGCGCACCTTGCCGCGCCGCTTGACCTTGACGCTCGCGATGGCGGGGCTGTGCGACTGGAACACCCGCTCCACGCCCTCACCGTGCGATACCTTGCGGACCGTGAAGGAACTGTTCAGGCCACGGTTCTTGAGGGCGATGACCACACCCTCGTAAGCCTGCACGCGCTCCCGGTCGCCTTCCTTGACCTTGACCGACACCACGACGGTGTCACCAGGCCCGAAGTCGGGCAGTTTCCGGGTTGCGGCCCGGGCCTCGATGTCTTGTACGATCTTGCTCATGGGATGACTCCCGTTATCCTCGTCGCCTTCAACCGTCGGGCGGGACTATTCCCGCCTCGGCACAAAACTCCAGCAGCAACTGCCGCTCTTCCCGGCTGAGGCCACGCGACCTGACCAGGTCCGGTCGCCTCTGCCAGGTCCGACCCAGCGACTGCTTCAGCCGCCAGCGTTCGATGGCCGCATGGTCCCCGCCCTGCAGGACTTCGGGTACCCTGCGGCCTTCCCACTCCACTGGCCGCGTGTAGTGCGGCCAGTCGAGCAATCCGTCGCCGAACGAATCCTGCCCCGCCGAGGCAGCATCGCCCAGCACGCCCGGCAGCAACCTTGCCACCGCATCCAGCACCACCAGCGCCGCCAGTTCACCGCCGGAGAGGACGTAGTCGCCCAGCGACAACTCCTCATCCACCAGCGCCTCCAGCACGCGCTCGTCGATGCCCTCGTAGCGCCCCGCCACCAGGACCAGCCCGGGCAGCGCGGCCAGGCGCTCCGCTTCGCGCTGGTCAAACCGCCGACCCGCCGGCCCAAGGGCCAGCACTGCCGAACCTTCGGCCACCCGCGAACGCGCGGCACGGATCGCGACACCCAGCGGCATGGGCGCCATGACCATGCCAGGACCGCCACCGTAAGGCCGGTCGTCCACCGTCCGGTGCACATCGGCAGCATGTCGGCGGGGATCTTCGGTGCCCACCTCCAGCGCCTCGCGCCCCACGGCCCGGCCGACCACCCCACCCGTCAGGTAGGCCTCGACCATGCCCGGGAACAGCGTCACGATCTCGATCCGCAACGCCTGCCCCTAAAAATCAGCGTCCCAGTCCACCACCATGCGACCCGCCTCGAGGTCGACCCGATCGATGTGCTTGCGGACCAGCGGGAGCCATCGCTCGCGATCCCCCAGCACCACCATCACCGGGTGTGCGGGCGCCTCGACGAAATGATCGACGCGCCCCAGCAACACGCCTTCCCTGTTGACCACCTCCAGGCCGATCAGGTCGACCTGGTAGTGTTCACCCGGCGCCGTGGGAGGAAGGTGATCCCTCGGCACCCGGATCTCGCTGCCCCGCAGGGCCGAGGCCGCTTCCCTATCGGCGAGCCCCTGCAACCTCGCGACCACCACCCTGCCATGGCGACGCCCCTCCTCGGGCACCGCCTTGCGGGACCCCTGAGGACCGCCATCCAGCCACCACTCCCGGTAGCCGAGGATGCCCTCGGGTGGATCAGTCCAGGATTGGACCTTGACCCAGCCCCGAACTCCGAACACCCCGACGATTCGGCCCAGCCCGACCCAATCGGACCCTGGGTTCGCCGGGGTGGCCGTCAGGCCGCCTCCGCCTGCTTGCGGTAACCCCGCACCAGCGCCCGTACGCGGTCGGACATCTTGGCCCCGGTCGCCGACCAGTGGTCGATCCGCGCCAGGTTGAGTTCCAGTTTCTTGTCCTGGCCGCCCGGAGAAGGGTTGAAATAGCCCACCTGCTCGAGCACTGGGCCGCCCTGACGCTTACGGGAATCCGCCACCACCACATGGTAGAAGGGCTGGTTGCGCCCGCCGCGCCGGGTCAAACGAATGGTCACCATCAGTCATTCCTCGGTAAAACCGCCACGCCGCCGCATGCCGATGCAGCGACAAAACAGCCGCGCATGTTAACGAAAAAGTGTCGGTAGTGAAAGGGTTAGCGGAGCGGGGGGAATCCGCGCGGCAGCCCCCCCGGGAAGCGCCCCCCCAGGCCCCGCATCAGCTTGCGCAGGCCGCCACCCCGCAGTTTTTTCATCATCCGCTCCATCTCCCCGTGCTGCTTCAGCAGGCGGTTCACGTCCTGCACCTGCACCCCGGAGCCCTTTGCAATCCGCCGCTTACGCGAGCCGTCGAGCAGGGCCGGGCGACGTCTCTCCCGCGGGGTCATGGAGTCGATGATGGCCACCTGGCGCCGCAACTGGCGATCGTCGACCTGCCCGGCCACTCCCGGGGGCACCATGCCGGAGGGCAATTTGTCGGCCAGGGCCGACAAGCCGCCCATCTGGCTGAGCTGGAGGATCTGCTCCCGCAGGTCGTTGAGATCGAAGCCTCCACCCTTGGCCAGCTTGCCGGCGAGCTTCCGGGCCTGGTCCTCATCAACCCGGGACTGGACCTGCTCCACCAGGCTCACCACATCGCCCATGCCCAGAATGCGCGAGGCCATGCGCTCGGGATGGAATGGCTCCAACGCATCGACCTTCTCGCCGACCCCCAGGAACAGGATCGGCTTGCCGGTGACCTGGGTCACGGACAGTGCCGCGCCGCCGCGGGCGTCGCCATCGGCCTTGGTCAGGACGACCCCGGTGAGTTCCAGGGCCGAGCCAAAGGCGGAAGCCGCGTTGACGGCATCCTGCCCGGCCATGCAGTCAACGACGAACAGCCGCTCCAGCGGTTCCAGCACTGCGTCGACGGCGCGAATCTCCTCCATCATTTCCCGGTCGACGTGCAGGCGCCCGGCCGTATCCAGGATCAGGACCTCGTATCCGTGCAGACGGGCATGCTGGCGTGCCTCGCGGGCGATCTCGACCGGCCGAGCACCCTCCGCAGCCTTGAAAAAGCCCGCTCCTACCTGCGCGGCCAGTCGCTCGAGCTGGGTGATGGCGGCGGGCCGGTAGACGTCGGCGCTGGCCAGCAGCGTCTTGCGCCGCGCGCTCTCGACCAGGAACCTGCCCAGCTTGGCCGCAGTCGTGGTCTTGCCCGCACCCTGCAGGCCGGCCAGCAGGATCACGACCGGCGGCTGGGCACGCAGGTTCAATTCGCGGCCCGATTCACCCAGGACCCGGGTCAGTTCGTCATGCAGGATCTTGATGAAGGCCTGCCCCGGAGTGAGGCTGGAAACCACCTCCGCGCCGAGGGCTCGCTGCCGCGCGGCCTCGGTAAAGGCCTTGACGACGGGCAACGCCACGTCCGCCTCCAGCAGGGCCAGGCGGACCTGGCGCAGCGTGTCGGCAACGTTCTCCTCGGTCAGCCGGCCACGGCCCCGCAGGGAGGCCACGGCCTGTGACAGGCGTCCGCTCAAGGTATCGAACATCCCGTGATTATACTCTGCGCTACAATCCAGCTTCTTACCGGGGCGGACATACGTGTACGGATTTCTGGTCATCGCCCTCTATCTGGTGGCTGCCGGCCTGGCGGCCTGGTCGGCCGCGAGACACGCCGAGAGATCGGTTGCGGGCTACGTCGCCCTGCCGGCAGTGCTCACCCACGGCGCGTGGCTCGCGCTCACGCTCCGCTCCCAGCCGGGGTACGCGCTGGACATCGCCGACAGCCTCTCCCTGTTCGGTCTGGTTCTTGGCCTGGTCGGTGGCCTTCTGAGCTTGCGGCCGGGGTTCCGGGGTCCCGCTTCGCTGCTGCTGGTGGCGGCCGCGGCGCTGGCGGTCGGCACCGGCAGCCTGTCGACCCTCAGGATCAGCGGCGAGGCGGGCTGGCCGCTGTTCCTGCACGTGACCCTCTCGGCGTTGGCTTTCGGGTTGCTGGCCGCGGCAGCAGTACTGACCCTGCTGCTGGCCTTCCAGGATGCCGCCCTGAAGGGCCGCGCACCTGACCACTGGCTACCGGCGCTGCCGCCGATGGAAAGCATGGAGCGGGCCGTGTTCTCCGTGTTGACCATGGGTTTCATCTGCCTCTCCGCCACCCTGCTGGTCGGCGCCCTGTTCATCACCGACCTGTTCAGTCAGCGGCTGGTGCACAAGGTGGTGCTGGCCGTCGCAGCCTGGGCCATTTTCGGCGCCCTCCTGTACGGCCGGGTTCGCCATGGCTGGCGCGGACGCCAGGCTCGGCGACTCCTGCTGTGGGGTTTTGCGCTACTGGCGATGTCATATTTCCTGACCAAGTTCATCCTTGAGGTCGTGCTCGGCCGACATTGGGGTTGAAGCGTGTCGGCAGCCGTAATCCTGATAGCCCTGTCGCTTGCGCTGCTGGAGGTGGCCGTCACCGGACTACCGGGGGGCGAGACCGGAGAGGATGCCAGACGCGCCACGGCGCTGAGGCGCCTGTCCGGCCTGTTGCGCCTGCTGCTGCTGGCGGGACTGTTTGCGGCAACCGCCGTGGGCCTTTCCGCCGGATCCCATGCGCCCGCCCTGCTGGCCCTTGGCCTGCTCGGGCTGCTGCACTGGCTGGAGCAGCTCGGCCGGCTCAGGCTGCTGGGCGCGCGCTGGACGGGACCCGGCCGTTTACTTGCCCACCTGCTGGGGCCCCTGGTTCGCTGGGTGCCCTCACGCTCAGGCAGCGGCGAGACGGACGACGCGGCCCGCGCCGATGCCCTGGAGGACATGGCCGACCTTCTCGCCAGGGCGCCGGACGAACGTCAGGACATGGTCAGGGCTCTGCTAACGCTGGAGCAGACGGCGGTCGAGGACATCATGATCCCCCGCAACGAGGTATTCGGCATCGACCAGCGCTGGGACTGGGATGAGATCGTCGATCGCCTGGCGCGCACCCCCCACACCCGCTTGCCGTATTTCACGGGTGACCTGGAAAAGGTGGTGGGCGTCATCCACATGACCCGGGTGGCCAACGACCTGGCGACCGGCCGGCTCGATCGCGAGCGGCTCGGCGAGATCGCCTCGCAGCGGGAGGCGCTGTTCGTGCCTCGGGGCACCTCGCTGCAGGCCCAGTTAATGGCCTTCAGGCAGCTGAAGCGGCGAGTCGCCTTCGTGGTCGATGAGTACGGCGACGTGCTGGGTATGGTGACCCTGGAGGACATCCTGGGTGAGGTGGTCGGTCACTTCACCCATCAGGCCGGGGCGCTGGACAACCCCATCGACCATCAGGCCGACGGCAGCTGCGTGCTGGCGGGCTCAGCGCCGGTGCGACTGCTCAATCGGCAACTCGGCTGGGACCTGCCGACCGACGGCCCGCGTACGCTGTCCGGACTGGTGATCGAATACCTGGAAACGATTCCCGAGCCGGGCACCAGCCTCAAGCTCGCGGGGCGCGCCATCGAGATCCTGCAGACCGGGGACAACACGATCCGCGCCGTCCGCCTGTGGCCGGACCGCCCGTCATGACTCCTGCAGGACTTCGATCGCCTCCGCCACCCGGCTGATTCCCTTGACCTCCACCCCCGGTATGGGCTGGCGGGGACAATTTGCCTTGGGTACCAGCGCACGTGAAAAACCGTGTTTGGCTGCCTCACGCAACCTTTCTTCGCCATGCGGCACCGGCCGGATCTCGCCGGCCAGTCCCACCTCGCCGAAGCAGACCAGGTCGTGGGGCAGTGGCCGGCCACTCAAGCTGGACACAGCGGCCACCAGCGCAGACAGGTCGGCAGCGGTCTCATTGACCCGCACGCCTCCGACAATGTTCACGAAGACGTCGTGGCCATGCAGCGCGAGGCCCCCATGGCGATTGAGGACCGCCAACAGCATGGCAATCCGGTTGGTGTCCATGCCCACTGCAACCCGCCGAGGGTTGGCAGCGTGGCTGGCGTCGACCAGGGCCTGGACCTCGACCAGCATCTGGCGGCTGCCTTCGCGGATGACCGTGACCACGGATCCCGGTACCGGTTGCTCATGGCGCGACAGGAAGATGGCCGAGGGGTTCCTGACCTCACGCAGGCCTTCCTCCCCCATCGCGAACACCCCGATCTCGTTGGCGGCGCCGAAACGATTCTTGACTGCCCGCACGATCCGGTAGCGGCTGCCCGAATCGCTCTCGAAATACAGCACGGTGTCGACCATATGCTCGAGGACCCGCGGGCCGGCCAGGGCCCCCTCCTTGGTGACGTGCCCGATCAGGATAACGCTGGCGCCGGAGCCCTTGGCGTGCTCCACCAGTCGGGCGGCAGATTCCCTCAACTGTGAGACCGATCCGGGTGCCGATTCCAGGGCCTCGGTCGACATGGTCTGTACCGAGTCCACCACCAGCACCCGGGCCGCGCAGCCGCGGGCGGTCTCGATGACCCGCTCCACGGACGTGTCCGCTGCGAGGTGCAGCGGCGAAGCTTGCACACCGAGCCGTCGCCCTCGTAAAGCCACCTGCTGGAGTGATTCCTCGCCGGTCGCGTACAGGACCGGCACCTGCCCCGCCAGCGCGGCGGCTGCCTGCAGCAGCAGGGTCGACTTGCCGATCCCGGGCTCCCCGCCAAGCAAGGTGACCGAGCCCTCGACCAGCCCGCCACCCAACACCCGGTCGAACTCTCCCAGCCCGGTCGGCAGGCGGACCGAGTCGCTGTACCCCACCTCGACCAGCGGGGTCGCCGAACCGGCCTCGACTCGCCGTGCGCGCCGACCCGCCTCCCGGGAAACGGGGGGGTTGAAACCGGTCAGGGTATTCCATGCCCCACAGGCGGGACACTGGCCTTGCCAGCGCGGCGTTTCGTTACCGCATTCCGAGCATAGAAAGACAGACTTTGGGCGGGCCACGGTGAACTGACGCCAAATCGGACTCGGGAGCGTAGCATGGACCCGGGGCGATATGAGTACTGGTTCATGAATTGAAGAGACTGCCCCCTCAGCGGGCCATATCGGGTGCTGCCAGAGATGGCGACCGACGGTTATCATTGTGGGATGGAAGACTGCGCCAGAGCGCTGCATGGCTGAGCACACCTCCTTACGGGACAAGTTGCGCTCAGCGGCCATGTCCGATACCGGGCGGATCCGCGATCATAACGAGGACGCAGTGGCCTGGGACACCGACATCGGGCTGTTCGTGCTCGCCGACGGGATGGGGGGCTATAACGCAGGCGAGGTGGCCAGCGGCATCGCCGTCAAGACAATCATGAATCTGGTGCGCGAGGCCTACTCCAACCAGGACCTGGACGGGATTGATGAGCGCACCGGACTGTCGCGTCCGGCCATCGTCCTGCGCGATGCCGTCGCCCGCGCGAACAAGATCATCCACCAGACGTCCCATTCAGAGGCCAAGTGCGAGGGCATGGGTACCACAGTCGTGGCCTGCCTGCTCTACGACAACCGCCTGGTCACTGCGCATGTGGGCGACTCCCGCCTCTATCGTATGCACCAGGGCAAGCTCAGCCAGGTCACCTTGGACCACTCGCTGCTGCAGGAACTGGTGGACCGCGGCTTCTACACGCCCGAGGAGGCTGCCAAGGTAGCCAACAAGAACTACGTGACCCGGGCACTCGGCGTAGAGCCCCTGGTGGACGTGGAGGTGCGCGAGTACCCGGTCAGTCGCGGCGACTGCCTGCTGCTCTGCTCGGACGGCCTGACCGACATGGTCGAGGACAAGCAGATCGAACTTGCCTTGACGACCTTCGGCAACAGCCTGGAAACCGCCGCCCGCCAACTGGTCCAGATGGCCAACGACAATGGAGGCCGGGACAATGTTTCAGTGGTTCTCGCCGAGGTCGCTGCCCCCTTCCCAGTCAAAAAGGGCATACTTGACAGAATCCTGGGCTGGTTCGGCTAGCCGCTGACGAGGTTTTGATGGCGCGTCTCTTGCTGATGCTCGACGGGCAGGTGCTCGCCGAATACAACATGACCAAGGAGCGGTATACGCTCGGTCGGCTGCCGGACAACGATATCCGGGTCGACAACCCGGGAGTGAGCGGCCATCACGCCCTGATCGTCAACATCCTGAACGACTCCTTCCTCGAGGACCTGAACAGCACCAACGGCACCTACGTCAATGGCAAGCTGATCAAGAAGCACGCCCTCCAGCACGGCGACGTCATCACCCTGGGTCGCCACAGCCTGCGCTTCATCGACAGTCAGGGCGACGTGAGCGAGTCCGACGAGTTCGAGAAGACCATGGTGATTGCCCCTGGGCAGATTACCGAGGAAAAACTGCGCGCAGCGGCCAGCGCCCTGTCGCCAGCGCCGCGGCCCGACCCGGCCGAGACTTCATCCTCCACCCGGCCCTCGGCGGAGTACCGCCCTCCGGGCGACGCCTCGAGTGGCCGCCTGCAGGTGCTCTCCGGCCAGTTTGCCGGACGCGAAATCGAGCTCCTCAAGCCGCTCACCACCCTCGGTCGGCCCGGCGTGCAGGTCGCAGCCATCAGCCGGAGGGCAGAGGGTTATTCCATCGTGCACGTGGAGTCCGCCACCGCGGGCGACTATCCGCTGGTCAACGGCGAACCCATCGGGCCGCAGGCCAGACGGCTACTCAACAACGACGTGATCACCCTGGCGGGGATCAAGATGGGGTTCTTCATCAGCTGAGGCCGGACGGTCTCAGAACACCCCTTCGCCGTAGGATTCGGCGACCAGGTTTTCGAAGCGGGTATATTCCCCGAGAAACGTCAGGTGGACCTCGCCGGTCGGGCCGTTGCGCTGCTTGGCGAGAATGATGTCCGCGATGCCGCGCCGGGTCGAGGCCGGGTCGTACACTTCCTCCCGGTAGATCATCATGATGACGTCGGCGTCCTGCTCGATGGCGCCGGACTCCCTGAGGTCTGACATCACCGGTTTCTTCTCGGTGCGCTGCTCGACTGAACGATTGAGCTGAGACAGCGCGATGACCGGCACTGACAGCTCCTTGGCCAGCGCCTTCAGTCCGCGCGAGATCTCCGAGATCTCCGTCGCGCGATTCTCCTTGGTACCCGAGACCTGCATGAGCTGCAGGTAGTCGACCACCACCAAGCCGAGGCCGCGCTCACGCTTGAGGCGTCTGGCACGGGCGCGCAATTCCGTCGGCGTGAGCGCGGGCGTTTCGTCCACGAAGATGGGCGCGGCAGACAACTGGGCCACCGCGCTGTTGATCCGCGACCAGTCCTCATCAGAACATTGCCCGGTCCGCAGGTGCGACTGGTTGACTCGGCCCAACGAGGAGATCATGCGCAGGGTCAGCTGCTCGGCGGACATTTCCATGGAAAAAACGGCGGCTGGTACGCCCTTGCCGATAGCTGCATTCTCCGCGATGTTGATCGCCAGGGTGGTCTTGCCCATGGAAGGCCGGCCGGCAATGACGACGAGATCCCCGGGCTGCAGGCCGGTGGTCATGCGATCGAGATCCGTAAAGCCGGTGGTGACCCCGGTCAACTGCCCTGGCGACTGGTGTAACAGGTCGAGCCTGTCGACGGTCTCGGGCAGGATGTCCTTGACCTGACGGAACCCGGCCCGTGACCGACTGCCGCGCTCGGCGATCTCGAACACCCGCCGCTCCGCCTCGTCGACCAGTTCAGTGGCTGCCCTGCCCCCGCCCTCGAAGACCGAGGTCGCGATTTCGCCACCAGCCTGAATCAGCTGGCGCAGGATGGCACGCTCGCGAACGATTTCTGCGTAAGTCCGCACGTTGGCGGCGCTGGGGGTATCGCGGGCCAGGGTGCCAAGGTAGGCAAGCCCACCGGTCTCCTCGGCCAGCCCCTTGCGGTCGAGGTGCTCGGACACCGTGACCGCATCGCAGGGGCCGCGGGTCTCGGCAACCTCGGCGATGGCCTCGAAGATCAGCCGGTGGTCACGACGATAGAAATCCGCGGCGGCCACGATGTCGGCCACCGCATCCCAGCTGTTGGCATCCAGCAGCAAGCCACCTAACACCGCCTGCTCCGCTTCCACGGAGTGGGGCGGTGTACGAAGGGCTTCGACCGACGGCTGCATGAAGCGGAGTCTAGTCCTCGGCGACCACGTTGACCTGCAGCGCAAAGTCGACGTCGGCGTGCAGGTGCAGGACGACGCTGTGCTCACCGGTCATGCGGATCGCCCCGCCCGGCAGGCGAACTTCCGAGCGCTGGATGTCGTGGCCCTCGGCGCGGCAGGCCTCGGCGATATCGCTGGTGCCAATCGAGCCGAACAACTTGCCCTCGTTGCCCGCCTTGGCGCGCACGACCAGCGTGAAGCCCTCGAGACGGGCAGCACGCGCCTTGGCGCCAGTCAGCTCGGCTGCGGCCTTTGCCTCCAGTTCCGAACGACGAGCCTCGAAGGCCGCAATGTTGGCCGCCGTAGCCAGCGTGGCGCGGCCAGTGGGCAAGAGATAATTACGACCGTAGCCAGAGCGGACCTTGACCCGGTCACCGATGTCGCCGACGTTGGCGACTTTCTGCAGAAGGATGACTTCCATGATTACACCGTACTCGAAGGAGTATTGTTGACGAAACGTTCGCGGAAACGGACCCAGGTGTCAGCCAGCCCGAGGCCCACCAGAAGCATGGGGAAGACGATGATTGAGAGGTAGGCCACGGTCAGGAGCAGCGGCCCGGCCACCTGAGCCGAACGCAGGGCATGAGCGATGGCCAGCCCCTGCAGCAGAAAGGCCCCGGACAAGACGAACAGCAAGTCCTCGGCCGGCGCCCAGGCCCCACCCCCCGCAAGCTGGGCCGCCACGTTGAGCAGCAATGCCGCCACCGCCAGCCAGCCAATCAGGTTCCCCAAGCGCAGGGAGGCGAACTCCCTGCCAAACAATCCAGGCTCCCGGAGCGAAGCAAAGCGCCAAAGTCCGAGGAACAGCGAACTCAGCGTGGTGAGCAGCAGCAGCCAGGCCAGTGTGGCCCAGGCCATGCGGGCCACCGCCGTGGCCAGTTCCTCGGCACTGCGCCCCATACCCAATCCGGCCATGGAAGCCGCCATCTCCTCGAAAGCCGGCCTCATGGCCTCTAGCAGCGGGGCAAGCACGCTGACCGGATCGCCGAGGCCGACCCGGAACAACAGCACCAGCGCTGCCGCGGACAGGGTAACTGCCTGAAAGACAAATGACAGGCTGCGACTGCGTGACAGCAGGACGCCGGCGGCGAGGGCGGGCACAAGGGCCATCGCTGCGATTAGCAATGCGCCCCCCCAGCCCATGGCAGGCGCAAACATCCACGCGATGGGCAGCGCGGCCCCGGACGCCGACCAAACCCCCATGGCGGGACCGCCCGCCAGGCAGGCCAGCACCACCAAGCCGCCCGGCAGCCAGGCCAGCAATGGCAGGGCCAGACAGGCCAGCGTGGAGACCATGGCGCCGGCGACCATCCCGGTCCAGGGAGTGCGCAGGGCCCATTCGGCAAACCTGTTCATGCTGCTCCCGGCAAACCTGCCGGCCACCCTCAATGCTGGTCGGTGTAGGGCAGCAGGGCCAGATAGCGGGCGCGCTTGACCGCGACCGCCAATTGGCGCTGATAGAAGGACCGGGTACCGGTAATGCGACTGGGAACGATCTTGCCGGTCTCGGTGATGTAGCCCTTGAGGGTTGCCAGGTCCTTGTAATCGATCTGGCCGGTGTCCTCGGCGGTGAACTTGCAGAACTTCCTGCGGCGCGAAAAACGTGACATGGATGCTTACTCCTGGCTCAGTCCTGGACGTCCGAAGCGCCCAACTCAGGGCCTTCGCCACGGGGCGCGCGCTCGCCATACTCGCCGCGCTCCTCCCTCTCCTCGCCAGCCCTCGCCATGGGGGAGGGCTCGGTGACCGCCTGGTCCATCTTGATCACCAGGTGCCTGAGCACTGCGTCGCTGAAACGGAAGGCGTCGACGATCTCCTCCAGCACCTTGCCGTCGCATTCGACGTTCATCAGTACGTAGTGGGCCTTGTGGACCTTGGCGATCGGGAAAGCCAGTTGCCGACGGCCCCAGTCTTCCATGCGGTGCACCTGGCCGCCCCCGGCACCGATCATGCCGCGATAGCGTTCGACCATGGCTGGAACCTGTTCGCTCTGATCAGGGTGAACGAGAAAAACGATCTCGTAATGACGCATCTTTGAGTTCTCCCTATGGTTACGCCTCCCGCCGGATGCAGGGCGGTGAGGCAAGGAGTGAAGGCACCTGTGTTCGTCCCGGCGCCGAGAGGGTCGCGTAAGTTACCGGATCACAAGGAATCAGGCAAGCCCAACGGGGGTGCCCCGCTGCCTTCTGGCCTCGAACAGGCAAACCCCTGCCGCGACCGACACGTTGAGGGAACTCACAATGCCGGCCATCGGTATGGACACTAGCAGGTCGCAGGTCTCCCGCGTCAGGCGGCGAAGTCCATCGGCCTCGCTGCCGAGCACCAGCGCCAGCGGACCGGTCAGGTCAGCCCCGTAGAGGGAAGTCGGCGACTCTCCGGCGGTGCCCACCACCCAGACCCCGGCCCCCTGCAGGCCCCTCAGCGTCCGGGCGAGGTTGGTCACCTGGACGAAGGGCAGGGATTCCGCAGCGCCGGCAGCGACCTTGCGCACCGTCGGGGTCAGTCCCACGGCCCGATCCCTCGGCGCGACTACTGCATCGGCCCCGACCGCCTCGGCGGTCCTCAGGCAGGCGCCCAGGTTGTGCGGATCCTGCACCCCGTCCAGCACCAGCAACAGCAAATCCCGCCCCCGACTGATGACCAGGTCGTCAAGGTCATCCTCGGTTGGTGGGCGCGGCCAGTCCACCTCCGCCAGCACCCCCTGGTGGACACCCTCGCCCGCCAGGCGGGACAACTCGTCCAGCGAGGCCCGCCGCACCTCGAGGCCCAGGGCGGCTGCGCCGGCCAGCAAGGCCTCGATGCGGGCGTCCGCCCGGCCCTGCTGGACCCACAAGCGACGCACGCGGGCGCCATGTCGCTGAAGGCAGGCCTCTACCGCGTGTACGCCGTAGACCACCCCCTTGGCGTTCACTTCCGCCCCCCTCGCCGACCCCCACGACGCCGCGGCGCGGACACAGCACCGCCCACGAGCTCGAAATCGATCTTACGTTCGGCCGGATCGACGCGGACCAGGCGAACCCGCAGCGGGTCTCCGATGGTGTAGCGCAAGCCGCTGCGATCGCCGCGCAGGCTGCGCTCGTCCTCATGGAAGTGGAAGTAGTCGCTACCCAGCGCTGTAACGTGTACCAGGCCATCCACCTGCCAGGCGGTCAGCTGCACAAAGACGCCGAAGTCGGTCACGCCGGTGATCACCGCGTCAAACTCCTCGCCGACCCGCTCCTTCATGAACTCGCACTTGAGCAGCGCCACCACGGAGCGGGCCGCTTCGTCCGCCCGTCGCTCGCGCATCGAGCACTCCTGCCCCAGTTGTTCCATCTCCCGACGCGGGTGCACGAAGTCATCGACCGTGCCGCCGAGCAGCGCATGGCGTATGGCCCTGTGCACCAGCAGGTCGGGATAGCGACGGATGGGTGAGGTGAAGTGCGCGTACTCGGCCAGCGCCAACCCGAAGTGGCCGATGTTCAAGGGTTGGTACAGGGCTTGTGGCAGGGAACGGATGATGGCGCTTTCGAGCACCGCAGCGTCTGGCCGGGCCGCCACCGTCACCAGCACCTTGCGCAGCCGAGCGGGCTCGAGTTCATGCCCCGTCTCCAGGTGCACGCCACGCTGGGCGAGGAATCGCTTGAGGTCGGAAATCCGGTCCTCCTCCGGCTTGCCGTGGATCCTGAACAGGGTGGGCAAACCCTTGCTGCGCAGGAATCTTGCCGCCTCGACGTTGGCCGCGATCATGCACTCTTCGATCAGCCGATGAGCGTCGTTACGCGGATAGGCCCGGATGTCCTCCACCCGGCCGTCCGCGCCCAGGATCACCTTGACCTCAGGCGCCTCGAAATCCAGCGCACCGCGCACCTCGCGAGCCTCGCGCAGGGCCTGGTAGACCTCGTGCAGCACCGAAATCACCGGCATCACCCCGGCGAGCTCGGAGCCCGGGTTGGGGGCCGTGGTCAGCGCCTGCCCCACATCCGTGTAGGTCAAACGTGCCGCGGAGCGCATGACGGCGGGGAAGAAGCGGGCAGCGGTCACCTTGCCGCGGGCAGTGACCCGCATTTCGCAGGCCATGCAGAGGCGATCCACCTTGGGCATCAGCGAACAAAGGCGGTTGGAGAGGCCCTCGGGCAACATGGGCAGCACCCGTCCCGGGAAGTAGACCGAGGTCGCCCGCTCGCGAGCGGATACGTCGAGTGCCGTGTGCGGGCGGACGTAATGGCTGACGTCGGCGATCGCCACCAGCAGCCGATATCCGCCGCGACTGCGCTCTGCGAACACCGCATCGTCGAAGTCGCGCGCGTCCTCGCCATCGATGGTCACCAGCGGCAGTCCGCGCAGGTCCTCGCGGCCCACCGCGTCCTCGGCGGAGACTTCCTTGCCGAACTTCCTCGCCTCGCGCACCACCGTGGGCTCGAAGGCATCAGGCAGTCCATGCGCGGCGATGGCCAGCTCGACCGCGGTGGCCGCCGTGCTGGCCTCGGGCAGGACTCTCAATATCTTGCCGACCGGCTCGGACCTGTCGGTGGGCTGCTCGACGATACCGGCGACCACCAGGTCACCGGAGCGGGCCCCACCACGCGCCGCAGCGGGGATCACCACCCGGTGCTGGATGCGGGTATTGTCGGGCTGTACGAAGCCCACGCCCGACTCAAAACTGAAGCGACCTGCCAACTGCCTGGTCCGATGCTCGAGCACCTCGGCCAGGGTGCCCTCGCGGCGACCCTTGGCATCGACGCCGGTGACGCGGACCGCGGCCCTGTCACCCGGGAAGACCCGCCGCATCTGCCGGTAGGCCAGGAAAATGTCGCCGCCACCGTCCTCCGCGAGCAGGAATCCAAAGCCGTCCCGGTGCCCGCTGACCGTGCCGACGACCAAAGGCAGCTTCGCAATCAGGCAGTACTCCTCCGCCCGGTTGAGGATCAGCTGGCCGTCGCGGACCATTGCCGCGAGCCGCTTTTGCAGTGCCCGGCGGTGCGCCGGCGAGCGTAGGCCCGCCCGGCTCGCCAGCTCCTCGAAGCCAAGGGGACGCCCGGCCTCGGCCAGCAGCTCACCCAGATAGTCCCGGCTCGGGATAGGATCTTCGTAGCGGGACGATTCGTCGCCGAAGCGCGGATCCCGTTTCCGCCAGTCGTGCTGTTTCTTCAATGAACTTCCCAGATTGACAAGCCGCGGAGGCCTGCGTAGATTGCGCGCTCCTCGATGGTATCTAGCCGGAACGCTCCCTGTGCCCAGGTGGCGGAATTGGTAGACGCGCTAGTTTCAGGTATTAGTGCCGCGAGGCGTGGAGGT
>JAURLT010000076.1 GCA_030831085.1 Gammaproteobacteria bacterium | reverse complement strand
TCAGTGCACCGGTCGCGCGGACTGACTGGCCGGGGCCGTCACCGGCGCCTGGCCGAGGCCTACGAGGGATTCCGCCGCGAGGGGGTCCTGCCGGCCACTTACGAGGTCATCTTTGCCCAAGCCTGGGGACCGACCGGGCAGCTGGAGCGCGGCCGCCGCAGCGGGGAATTCGCGGTCCCGGTGACCGAACTCACCCGGCGCGCGGTGGCCTTGGAATGAGCGCACGCCGCGACCTGTTCGTGGCCGGAACCGATACCGGCGTGGGCAAGACGGTGGTCAGCGCCGCCCTGCTGCGGGCACTCCGCGGCCGTGGACTCAGGGTGGCGGGGATGAAGCCAGTCGCCTCCGGCTCCGAGGCCACCCCCGCGGGCCTGCGCAACGAAGACGCCCTGCTGCTACAGGCCGAATGCTCCCGGCCCTGGCCCTACGAGGTGATCAATCCGTTGGCCTTCGAGCCGGCCATTGCCCCGCATATCGCCGCCTGGGAATCCGGGCGGGGCATCACGGCGCCGCCGATCCTGGCAGCCCTGAGTCAGTTGCGCGCAGACAGCGACCTGGTGGTGGTCGAGGGCGTGGGCGGCTTCCTGGTACCCCTCGGCGAGGGTCTGTCAGGCGCCGACCTGCCCGGGTTGCTGCGCCTGGACGTCGTGCTGGTGGTCGGCCTGCGCCTCGGCTGCCTCAACCACGCCCTGCTGAGCCAGGAAGCCATTGCCCAACGGGGGGTCAGGCTGGTGGGCTGGGTAGGCAGCCTTATCGACCCGGCTTTCGAGCGCCTGACCGACAACCTGGACTTCCTGCGCCGGCACCTCCACGCCCCCTGCCTCGGCGTCCTGCCCCGCCTGCCGGTCAAGCGGCGGATCGAGCGGGCCGCCCAGCGCCTGACCCTGCCCGAACTGTTCCCCTCGGACCGCTGAAGGCCGCTTCGCGAAGCCCGGTACAGGCTTCGTCCAAGACAGCCGATACGGCACGTATCTATTGGGCAAAAAAGGGATTTTCGTATTGCGGGCCGGTCGGCGGTCGCTTAGGATTCACCCCCTTGGAATCGGTGTGAGACGCTGAGCGTGGACGGTGACGCCCGGAACCCTTCGTTGCATCGCAAAATTGCGATCGAGATCGTTCCGAACTGTTCCCTGTCCCCTCGCCAGGCGCTGTTTTTCTTTGCATCGATCAGCGTAGTGTCCCTGGTCATTGCCGGGATCTTCGCCCTCCAGGGCTTCTGGCCCATCCTGCCGTTCGCAGGGCTGGAGCTGGGACTCCTGGGCTGGGCGCTTCGGGCTTCGATGAGGCGCCGTCACTACCTGCAGACCATCCGCGTCAGCGAGGCGGAGGTCGAGGTGGTGACCCGGGACCTGCGCGGCTCATATGAGGAGCGGTTTCCGCGCCTGTGGGCGAGGGTCCGCCTGATGCGTGCCCAAGGCTGGCATCCCAGCCGGCTGGTGATCGAGTCGCACGGGCGGGCCTGCGAGGTCGGGAGCGTCCTGACCGAGGAAGAGCGCCGCGGCCTGCATGGCCGCTTGCGTGCGCTGGTAGGTTCGGTAAGTGAACTGCCCCAACTGGGGGCAGTGGCTTGAGGAGTCTGGTGATGGCAAACGAGGGGTCGATGGGCAACTTCAAGAAATACTCTGCGGCAGCCATCGGCGCCGCCCTGGCCGCGGCCAGCCTGCCGGCGTCGGCAGACTGGAGCCTGCTGAACATGCCGGTGGGCGTCAGCGAGCTGTCTCGCGAGATCTACGACATGCACATGCTGATGCTGTGGATCTGCGTCGCCATCGCGGTGGTCACCTTCGGTGCCATGATCCTGGCCATGGTCAAGTTCCGGAAGTCGAAAGGTGCGGTGGCCGATACCGGTTTCCTGCACTCCACGCGGATGGAAATTGCCTGGACTGTCGTGCCGGTGTTCATCCTGATCGGCATGGCGATCCCCTCGGTGGACAAGCTGATCAAGATCGAGGACACCTCGGGTTCGGAACTCACCATCAAGGTCACGGGCTACCAGTGGTTCTGGCAGTACGAGTACGTCGGCGAGGACGTCTCTTTCTTCAGTCGCCTTGCGCAGTCCAGCAATGAAGCCCGCCAGCTCGACTCAGGGATCGACCCTAACGGCGTCGACAACTACCTGCTGGACGTCGACAAGCCGCTGGTCATCCCCACCGGCACCAAGATCCGCGTGCTGCTTACCGCCAACGACGTCATCCACGCCTGGTGGGTGCCGGACTTCGGCATGAAGCGCGACGCGATCCCGGGCTTCATCAACGAGCTGTGGATCTCGGTGGACGAGGACAAGCCGGGAACCTACCGTGGGCAGTGCACCGAATTATGCGGGCGAGACCATGGCTTCATGCCGGTGGTCGTCAAGGCACTGCCCAAGGCCGAGTTCGCGGCATGGCTGGAAGGACAGAAGCCGGGGCTGCAGACAGCCTCGGAAGTAACGCTGGCACAGGCGGAGTAAGACAATGGCACATCACGAACACACGGCAGATCACGCCCACGAAGACCACAAGCCGAGCGGCATCAAGCGCTGGCTGACCACCACCAACCACAAGGACATCGGGACCATGTACCTGGTGTTCTCGCTGGCCATGTTCCTGATCGGCGGTGCGATGGCCCTGGTCATTCGCGCTGAACTGTTCCAGCCGGGCCTTCAGTTCGTCGACCCGGGTTTCTTCAACCAGATGACCACCATGCATGCGCTGGTGATGATCTTCGGCGCCGTCATGCCCGCCACCGTTGGCCTGGCCAACTGGATGATCCCCATGCAGATCGGCGCCCCGGACATGGCACTGCCGCGCATGAACCTGCTGAGCTTCTGGCTCCTGGTCGCGGCCTTCACGCTGCTCTTGTCCACGCTGTTCCTGCCGGGCGGTGCGCCAGCCGGTGGCTGGACGCTCTACCCGCCGCTGGTCCTGCAGACAGGGGATGCCTTCCCGGTGGCGGTGTTTGCCATCCACATTGCCGGCGCCTCCTCGATCATGGGTGCCATCAACATCATCGTGACCATCATGAACATGCGGGCGCCGGGCATGACCCTGCTCAAGATGCCGCTGTTCTCGTGGTCCTGGCTGATCACCGCTTACCTGCTGATCCTGGTGATGCCGGTGCTGGCGGGCGCGGTCACCATGCTGCTGACCGACCACTTTTTCGCCACCAGCTTCTTCAACCCAGCCGGTGGTGGTGACCCGGTGCTGTTCCAGCACATCTTCTGGTTCTTCGGGCACCCCGAGGTCTACATCCTGATCCTGCCAGCCTTCGGCATCGTCTCGGAGATCATCCAGACCTTCTCGCGCAAGCCCACCTTCGGCTACGACACCATGGTCTACGCCATTGCCTCGATCGGCTTCCTGTCCTTCATCGTGTGGGCCCACCACATGTTCACCGTGGGCATGCCGCTGGCGGGTCAGCTGTTCTTCACCCTGTCCACGATGCTGATCGCCATCCCAACCGGCGTGAAGGTGTTCAACTGGACAGCGACGATGTGGAGGGGATCGATCAGTTTTGAGACCCCGATGCTGTTCGCCATCGCCTTCCTGTTCCTGTTCACCATCGGCGGCTTCTCGGGTTTGATGCTGGCCATCGCCCCGGCCGACTTCCAGTACCACGACACCTACTTCGTGGTGGCGCACTTCCACTACGTGCTGGTTCCCGGGGCTATCTTCGCCATCATGGCGGCGGTGTACTACTGGCTGCCCAAGTGGACCGGACGCATGTATGACGAGAAGCTGGGCACTGTCCACTTCTGGATGTCCACCATCTTCGTCAACGTGCTGTTCTTCCCTCAGCATTTCCTGGGC
>JAURLT010000075.1 GCA_030831085.1 Gammaproteobacteria bacterium | reverse complement strand
GGCTTTTCCACAATGCGGTTCACGCGAGCGATGAGAGAGGTGTCGCCCTCGGTGCCCACGATGCCGTACTTGCCAGTATCCGCCTGCGCAACGTTTTCCACTCCCACCACGCTCGCGCGCCCATTTGGAGATGCCTTGGCCATCTGACCCAGGACAGACTCTTCTGCGTCGATCAGGTCATCCGCGAGGTGGACGAAGAAGGGCTGATCGCCGACAACAGGGCGCGCACACAGGACCGCATGCCCTAAGCCCAAGGGTGCGGGCTGCCGGATAAAGATGCAGGAGGCCTCGGAAGGCAGGATGCTGCGAACGCTTTCCAGAAGCTCCGACTTGCCCTGGGACTCCAGAGCGGATTCCAGTTCCGGATCGCTATCGAAGTGATCCTCGATAGCCCGTTTTGAGGCGCCAGTAATGAACACCAGGTTACGCGCCCCGGCCGCGAGCGCCTCCTCTACCGCGTACTGGATCAGGGGCTTGTCGACGATGGGCAGCATTTCCTTGGGGCTGGCCTTGGTCGCCGGCAGGAAGCGAGTACCACGGCCCGCGACGGGAAAGACGGCGGTCCTGATTGGGCTGTTCATAGGCAATGACGTTCCTTGCTCAAAGATTGACAAATGTTACATCATGCCCTGCCCTGCAACCGGACCGCCGTCACGGCTGCTACTTCTTGGATTCCTCCCCAAACTGCAGGTTGGGCAGGTTGCGCTCCACCGTTTTGGCGCCAAGCCCCTTGACCCTGGACAGGTCGCCAGCATCCTTGAACGGCCCATTGGCCTCCCTTTCCTGGATGATCGCTTCCGCCTTGGCCAACCCAACCCCGTCTAGCGCCTCCGCCAGGGCCCGTGCATCCGCCTTATTGACGTTGACGGGCCCGGCGAGGGCGGCCGGGACGGCCAGGATTGCGGCCAGCATGGCCGCGGTCATTCCCTTGACTCGCATCACATGAACTCCTTTTCTAAGCCGGCACGGCGCCATTCGCCGGGCCTGGTCAAAGACTAGCCCGCGCCAGACCTGAGGCACCTCGAGGTAACGACTTTGTTTGCCCAGATTGGGCACGGGGAGGTTTCAGTGAGAGGGCGCCTTCGGTCCCTCAAGGCCAGCCACGAAATCGAAGCGGGTCACAGGGCGCAGGCTATCCCATGTCTTGCACCCAGGGCATTGCCAGAAGTGCGCTGAACTCGCAAACCCGCACTCCGCGCAGCGGTAACGCGTCGTGCCTTTGGCCAAACGCCTCAGCACTTTCCCCAGATCCCGGACTTCTGCCGGCTTCAGGTCCGTAGGGTCTCGCCCTAGTGCGCGGACAAATCCAGACAGGTTCGGATCCGACTCGAGCATCCGTCGAAACAGCCTTTCCAGCTCAGGATGATCCAGCGTGTCGGCCATCACGGCCGCGAAGGCAAACTCCTTCCAGGCCGCAGGACGTGCCTCGAGCACCGAGGCTACCAGCGACCGACCCTCCTCCCCCAACTCCTGAGAAGCGCGGACCCACTGCGGCAGGACCTCCAGGGCCATCGCTGGGTCAGCGAGCAGCACCTCTGTCAGCAGCCTGGCCGCCAAGCCTGCGTCCCCCTGTTCGAGCGCGATCGCTGCGCGCACCAGGGCTCCACGCGGGAAGCCCTGCTGCTTCATACGTGAATCGCGTAACAGGCTTGCTGCCTCGTCGAGTTTCCCCTGGCGTCGGGCGGTATCGGCCAGCTCGCACCAGTAGTGCAGCAAGGCCACTTCCTGCCGGGGTTTGCCCACTCGAGCCAGCTGCGTGTGCAGCTCGATGGCGCTTTCCCAGTCCTGTTCCACCTCGTGGATCCTGATCAGGTCACGCGTAGCTGCCATCCGGTTGATACCCGCCTGGGAAATCTCCCGTAGCAGGTCCTCCGCACGATCCAGCAGTCCGGCCCGCAGATAATCCGTAGCCAGTGCATAGCTGGCCTGCTCCCGCTGCTGTGGCTCGAGGACGGGACGCGCGAGAATCTTCTGGTGGATGCGGATCGCCCGGTCCACCTCCCCCCGCCGGCGGTAGAGACTGCCCAGCGCAAACTGCGTCTCCACGGCATCTCCGTCGAGCTCAGACGCTCTCAGGAAGGCCTCCAGGGCCTTGTCGTGTTGGTCGTTGATCAGGAAATTGACGCCCGCGAGGTAGTTCCCGCGGACGCTCTCGGCGCCCAGAGCACTGGGTCGCGGCCGTCTCGATGCGTAGAAGCCTACGGCGCCTGCAATGAACAGGAGCCCCAGCAAGAACCACGGAGAATGGATGCTCAATCCCGAATGGGGTGGGCCTGCCCGTCGTTGACCCGCTCACGCAGGTCCTTGCCCGGCTTGAAGTGAGGGACGTACTTGCCGGCAAGCGCCACCGCCTCGCCGGTCTTGGGGTTGCGTCCCTGCCGCGGCGGCCGGAAGTGGAGAGAGAAACTGCCGAAGCCCCGAATCTCGATGCGCTCACCCTTGGCCAGCGCATCGCTCATGATCTCCAGCATCTGCTTGACCGCCAACTCAATATCCTTGGCTGGCAAGTGCTTCTGCTTGGCTGCAATGATCTCGATCAATTCAGATTTCGTCATGATCGCTCCCACCTTATTCGCAAGATCCCGGGCGGCGGGAGACCACCGCCCGGGACACTGCGGTTTATTGTCCCGAGATCTGTTCCTTCAGTAAGTCACCCAGCGTGGCGCCAGTCGGTGCATCGCTGCGGTACTGCTCAACGGCTTCCGCCTCTTCATAGGCCTCCTTGGCCTTGATCGACAGGGTAATGGTGCGGGTCTTGCGATCGACGCCGATGAAGCGAGCTTCGACCTCATCCCCAACCTTGAGTACGGTCCGCGCGTCTTCGACACGGTCCCGGGCCAGTTCGGAGGCCCGCAGGCTGCCCTCGATACCGTTGCCCAGGTCGACCACTGCGCCCCTGGCATCCACCTCGGTGACGGTCCCCTTGACCATACTGCCCTTGGGGAACTCAGCCAGGTAACCAGAGAAGGGATCCTTGGCCAACTGCTTGATGCCGAGGGAGATCCGCTCGCGATCCGGATCGATGGCCAGGACGATGGCCTCGACTTCCTGACCCTTCTGGTAATCGCGGACGGCTTCTTCGCCCGCACGATCCCAGGAGATGTCCGACAGGTGCACCAGCCCGTCGATCCCGCCGGCAAGGCCGATAAAGATACCGAAGTCGGTGATCGACTTGATCTGGCCGGACACGCGATCGTTGCGGTTGAATGACTCCGCAAAATCACGCCATGGATTCGGCTTGCACTGCTTGAGGCCGAGCGAGATACGGCGCCGTTCCTCGTCGATGTCGAGGACCATGACCTCGACCTCTTCGCCGATGTGCACGACCTTGGCCGGGTTGACGTTCTTGTTGGTCCAGTCCATTTCAGAGACGTGAACCAGGCCTTCAACGCCCTCCTCGATCTCCACGAAGCAGCCGTAGTCTGCGATGTTGGTGATCTTGCCGAAGAGTCGCGAGTTCGGCGGGTAACGCCTGGCGATGTTCTGCCAGGGATCCGCACCCAGTTGCTTGATGCCCAGAGATACACGCTGCCGTTCGCGATCGAACTTCAGGATCCGGACATCGATTTCGTCACCGACCTTGACCACCTCGGAAGGATGCTTGACACGCTTCCAGGCCATATCCGTGATGTGCAGCAGCCCATCGATACCGCCGAGGTCGACGAATGCGCCGTAATCGGTGAGGTTCTTCACCACGCCCTTCACGACGTCGCCTTCCTTCAGGTTGTCCAGCAGGGTCGAACGCTCCTCGCTGTATTCCTGCTCCACCCCTGCGCGGCGTGAAACCACCACGTTGTTGCGCTTCTGGTCGAGCTTGATCACCTTGAACTCGAGCGGCTTACCCTCCAGGTAGG